>DFGB01000067.1:65556-88747 GCA_002371135.1 Verrucomicrobia bacterium UBA3761
TTTTTTTTTTTTTTTTTTTTTCAGTCGCGCCCGCGTTGGTAAATTCAGGAGATTCCCAAGAAGTACGCAAATTTTGCCGTCGAATTGTTCATTTTGCCGATTGACAGGCTGTACTCTGATATGATATAATAATAGCCAATCAATTCAATCTACAAATAGATTCGCAGGGCAAGGCTCTGCGAGTTTAATTATGGAAAAGGTATGGCTTGGGAAATAAAAGAAGAAGGCAACAACCTCCAGGTGCAGGTCGAAGGTCGTCTCGTCGCCGCTGTCGCTCCTGATATGCGCGAAGATATCATCGCGAAGATGAAAACCGGTACGAACGTTGTTTTCGACCTCAGCAAGATGGTGCACATCGACTCCAGCGGTCTCGGTGTGCTCGTGCAGGTTCTGCAAAAGGCCAAGGCCGACGGGGGGCAGGTCGTGCTCGCCGGTTTGCAGCCCGGGCCGAAAATCGTTTTCGACATAACCAAGGTAAGCCGCGTATTCAATATCGTGCCTACGCTTGACGACGTGAAGCTCTGACTGTAGCCCCGGTCTGGTTTGCCAACGGATTTCGTGTCAAGGAGGGTGTGATGAGGAAATTTCTGATTGTCGTCGCGATGGCGTTCGTTTCGGCGTTCGCTTTTGCGGAGGTCGTGCGCGTATCCGAATGCGTGCGCGACCCGAATGTCGACTACTGGGCCGCGTCCGACGTTAATTTTGCAATGCGCATAATGAACGAGGTGTTCGCGAACGCGGGCGTCCAGCCGAGGATGATGTCCTACGACGAGAATCACCTTTTCAATCCCGACAAGGCGGAAGTCCTTTGTTCCGTATTCAAGACCCCGACGCTCCAGAAGCGCTATCATTTCCCGTTGCAGCCAATGGGCAGCATGCACTTCGCCCTATACGCGCTGCCGGAGCGGGCGGAGAAGATGCTGAAAACGAAGATCACCGACTGGGGGATGCTGCGCGTGGCGTACTCGCCAGTCTCCCAGGGCATGGACACCGATCGCCAGCGCTATTTCGAGCATGCCAAGCTGGAGCCCGTGTATGTGGAGTACGAGACTTCCATTGGCGCCGTGGAGGCGCTCAAAGCGGGCGAGGTCGATGCGCTGTTCCTCTACACGCCGTCAGGGAAGCGTCCGGAGGGGCTGACGGAGATCGTCCCGATCGGCGACCGCAACGTCTACTTCGCCGTCCGCAAAGATCGCCCCTCGTTGATGCACCGGCTCGTTTCTTCGTATCGCGAATGGTACATCGACAACATCGGCAAATACGACGCCTGGCGCGAGGAGCTGCTCGGCATTGCGCCGCCGGAGCATCGCGTCAGAATGGCGGCGTACTGTCGCGGCGATTTGTTTGAAATCAAGGGCGACGGACACAGGGTCGGCATCGTCGAGGATTGGATGAAGGCCCTCGCCGCGCATACGAAGTGGAACATCGACTTTGTATACGGCGAATACGATGAATCCATCGCCGCCGTCAAGTCGGGCCGGCTCGATCTCGTGGGCGGCGTGGGCTTCGCCCCGATCCACCGCGGCAAGCTTCTCTACCCGCACACGCCGATTGGCATGTTGCGCGTCTACCTCTGGGCCAAGCAGGGCTCGCGTTTCCAGCCGGGCAACCCCACCAGCTGGGCCGGCATGAACGTCGGCATACTTGCAGGCACTCAAAGCGCCGCGCGCGTCAAACAGCAGCTCGAAACCGACGATTTCGACATTACGTGCCACGAATATCTCTCCGACAAGGAATTGACCGAAGCGTTCCTCGCGGGCGACATCGACGCCTGCGTCGACGTCGAAAAGTCGGAGCTCGCCAATGCCGTCGCGCTCCACGTATACGCTTCGCACCCGATGTACATCTGTACGGCGCTCGACCGCACGGCCCTTTTCGAAGAACTCGAAACCGCTCTCGACGAAATTTGCGACGACCTCCCGCGCTACATGCGCATGATCAGCGAACGCCACTACGGCATCCGCAGCGGCAAGGCGGCCTTCACGATGAAGGAGGCCGATTGGCTCAATACGCGCGTCTCCAGCGGCAAGCCTGTAGTCATCGATATTTCCCCGTGGCCGTTCCCCGTCGTCAACAGGGATGGCACGTTCACCGGCTTCTCCGGCATGTTCTTCGACGAAATCAGCAAGCGCACCGGCCTCAAATTCGTCGCCACCCCCCAGACCGGCATCCAGACCGCCGAGGCGAAATTCCTGCGCGGCGAGACGCAATTCTGGATCCCCTATCCCGAAACCCCCGAGTTCCTCGCGCACGGCGCGACGCCCGTTTTCTCGCTTGCCGTCCCGCAGCTCTTCTCCGAACACATAGGCGAGGCCGACGCCGCCCACAGGGAGTACACGCTCTACGCCGGCAACGACGCGCCGGAGGAACTGATCGGCATCCTGCGCAAAACCGTCTCCAGCATGGACGAGGATGAAATCCAGGAACTCTTTCTGATGACCATCTCCGACCGCACGGTCATCCATCGCGTGTTCGGGCACACCGCGACCGAACTCAAGCATATATTCTTCACAGTCGGCGGCATTTGCCTGCTCGTTATAATGATATACGGCGGCACGCTGCTCATTCTATGGCGCCGCGAAGCCGCGCGGGCGACCGCCGCCGCCGCCAAAGCCGAGGAGCATGCGCAATCCAAATCGCGCTTCCTCGCCATGATGTCCCACGAATTGCGCACCCCGCTCAACGCCGTAATCGGTTTTGCCGAGTTCCTCTCGCGGCCCGATATAACCATTGACCAGAGCCATGAATACATCGAGGGCATTCTCCTTTCTTCCAATGCGCTCCTTTCCCTCATCAACGACGTGCTCGACTTCTCCAAACTCGAAGCTGGCGCTATGGATATGCGCAGGGGAACGTGCGACATCAAGGCTCTCCTCGCCGAATTGCCCGCCATATTCGGCTACCGCGTACGCAAACATGGCGTCGTGCTCACCATCAGAAAGATCGGCGTGGAGGAAATCCCTCTCATCAAGTTCTCCCAGCAGGGAATGCGCCAGATTCTCATCAATATCGTCGGCAACGCCGCCAAGTTCACGGAACATGGCGAAATCAAGATTCTCTACGGCTGGGTTTCCTGGTCGAATACTCTGCACATCGAAATCCACGATACCGGGTGCGGCATGTCCAAGGAGAAGATGGACAAACTCTTCGATCCGTTCGTCCAGGATTTCGAAATGCGCATGAAGGGCGGCATGGGCGAGAACAAAGGCACCGGCCTCGGCCTCCCCATCGTCAAGCGCATGGTCGACAGCGCCGGCGGCACCATCCACGCCAAGAGCGAAATCGGCAAGGGCACCGTTTTTATCATCGACATCCCGGATCTCGAAGTCGTCGTCCCGAGCGAACTTTACCAGGCTAAACCCGAACATGAAGCCAAGAAAGAAAAGCGCGAAATACACGATGTCCTCGTCGTCGACGATATGGCGATGAACCGCAAGATTCTCGGCATACATCTTCACAACCTCGGCTTTGGCAACATCCACTTCGCCGAGAACGGCGCCGAGGCGCTCAAAGTGATGCACGATTGGGTGCCGGAAGTCGTCTTGACCGACATGTGGATGCCGGTCATGGACGGCGCCCAACTCGCCTCCGCCATGCTTGCCGATCCCCGCCTCGCGCATATTCCAATCGTAGCCATCACGGCCGATGTCGACGTCGACGCTTCCTACGACATGAGCCTTTTCGCCAAGGTCCTTCCAAAACCCGTCACCAGCGAGAAACTCAAAGCGCTCTTCGACGAGATCTAGAGAATTTTCGTTTGCACTTTTCAACTTTTCTCTGTGTCTCTGTGCCTCTGTGTTGAATAAATCGCAAATCGAAGAATCACGCTATGCGACTGCTCGTCTCTGCGATACCATACGATGCGGGCAAAAGCGGGATCTCCACTTATACGCGGGAGGTGGTCCGGGCGTTGTATTCGCAAGGCCACGAATTGACGATACTTTGCGAGCCGGGGCTCGACGTGAAAGATTTTCCGCCGCTCTCGCACAAGGTGTTTGCACCCGCGTGGACGCGTCGTGCGCCGTTGAGCATGCTTTGGCATCTCTTCTTCCTGCCGCTCTGGATCCGGCGGCGGAAAGACGAATTTGACGGATTTATCATCTGCGCGGCCAACAGGCGAGTATGTTTCTCGTATCCGCTCGCCACCGTGGCGACCGTCCACGACCTTGCCAATTTCCATATCCCCGGCAAGTACTCCCGCTCCAGAATGTTTTACCTAGAGCATATCTTGCCGCTCTTTGCGAAGAAGGCGCAGCGTCTCGTCGCCGTCAGCGGCGCGACGAAGGCCGACATGGTGAAGTTCTGGCATGTGCGCGAGGACGATGTGACTGTTCTCTACAATGGTTTCACGCTGCCTCAAGGTTTCACCGCGCGCTCGCCCGACGCACAGCCGGGCGGTTCGATCGTCTACGTTTCGCGCATCGAGCATCCTGGCAAGAACCACGTCCGCCTGATCGAGGCATACGGCAGACTCCCTCGCGAACTCGCCTCCGCCCACCCGCTCGTCCTCGCCGGCGCCGAGTGGAAGGATGCCGGCAAGGTCCACGCCGCAGCCGAGGCTTCTCCTCATGCGGATTTGATCAAGTTCACCGGCTTCATAGACGATCTCGGCGCATTGTGGCGCGAGGCCGGTTTCTTCGTGTTTCCAAGTCTCTTCGAGGGCTTCGGCCTGCCGTTGGTGGAGGCGATGGCACGCGGCATCCCGTGCGCCTGCTCGAACAATGGTTCGCTCGGCGAAATCGCAGGCGACGTCGCCGTGACGTTCGACCCGTACGACGTCGAGAGCATCGCTTCCGCCCTCGTGGCGCTCGTCGCAGAATCTCAGGGCGACCGCGCATCCCGCATCAAGCGAGGTTTCGTCCGCGCGCGCCAATTCTCATGGACTTCCCACGCCAAGGGCATTGTGGAGCTTTTGCGGAAATGAAAAGTGCGGTCGAGATATTGAAGCGCCTCAAGCGCGCCGCGGACGCGGCTTGGCAACGCATGAAGATGCGCTGCGAGGCGGCGAAGGCGTATCGCTACGACTGCAAGCGGTTTTTTGCGAACGCCGGCGCGTTGCATCCCGGCCGGCGCGATGCCGCGATCGCCGGGATTGTGATGGCGTATCATGTCATCGAGAAGGGGCTTACGATGCCGCGCCGTAGGTTTGGGTTCGGTGCGGGCGCCGTCCGCAATCTCGTACGCCTCGTGACAGAATACGAACGCAAATTCGGAGATGGCGCGTGGCAGGTTGTCCACGCTTCGCGCGTTCTCAAGGCGTATCGCGTCATGCATGCAGACTGGCCGGAGCCAATGCCGGTCCTCGATGCGTTCCTTGCTTCGCACCCGGGTCTCGAGCCCGCTTGCGAGCCGCACGTGACGCGCGAGGAATTCTTCTCGAAGAAGGATGCGCCGTTCGCCCAGTTCGCCGCCTCGCGTCACGTCTGCCGCCATTTCGCGGCCCCGGCGCCACGCGAAACTCTGGAGCGCGCGCTCGCCATCGCCGCCACCGCCCCCTCTGCATGCAACCGGCAGCACGCTTGCGCCCGGCTCGTCGACGATCGCGCAGTAATGGAGCGGTTGTTCGAACTCCAGCGCGGCACGCGTGGCTTTGGCGGCGACGCAGGCGCGGTGTTCGTGGTCGTGTCGAAGCTTGATGCAATCCGCTGGGCGTGGGAACGGCATGACGTCTATGTCAACGGCGGCATTTACGCGCTCAATCTTTGCTACGCCCTCCACCATCTCGGCGTCGCCCATTGCATCTTGCATTGGTCCGTCCCGCCTTTCGTCGACCGCGCCGCCCGCAAGCTGCTTTCCATCCCGGACGGCGAAGAAATCGTTTGTCTCGTCGCCTGCGGCCTCCCCCCGCCGGAATTCGACATCGCCGCCTCCCCGAGAAGAGGTTGAAAAGTTGAATGGGCTAGAACCTCTGGAACTACTAGACCATCTAGAACCTCTAGTTCATCTAGGATTTAGGACTTTTCAACCTTTCAACTTTTCAACTTTTCATGACATCGCTCTTCTCCATACCAGTCGCGCGAGTGACGCATGACGAGGCCGTTTCGAAGATAATCGAGATGGCCAAGACGCGCGACGGCCGCGCGAAATTCATCGCGACGCTGAACGTCGATTTCATCGCCAACGCCGTTTCAGCGTGGCCGTTCAAGGGCAACGACGAACTTTGGGGATATTTGAAGAAAGCGGATCTCGTCACGGCCGACGGCATGCCGCTTGTTGTCCTCTCGCGTCTCCTGCGCAAGCCGCTGCCCGAACGGGTGACCGGCGCCGACATGGTCCCCGCCCTCTGCGAACGCGCTGCGAAGGAGGGCCTTTCAGTATACGTCCTCGGTGGCGACAAGGATGCGCTCGACGAAGCGTTCAAGCGCCTCGCAGCCGTGAAGGTCGCCGGTCTCGACCCCGCTTTCGTCAAGCTTGATTCCCCCGACCCAGCCATTGTCGAACGCATAAACGCCGCCAATCCCGATATTCTCTTCGTCGCGCTCGGCAATCCCAAGCAGGAGTTGTGGATGGGGCGCAATCTCGCGTCTCTTCGCGCAGGCGTCGTCGTCGGCATAGGCGGCACGTTCAATTTCATCGCAGGACGCGTCCGCCGCGCTCCGCGCTGGATGCAGAAGAGCGGCCTCGAATGGATATACCGCATCTCGCAAGAACCCGGACGCCTCTGGCGCCGTTATGCATACGGACTTGTCAAATTTTCGTATCTGTCTGTTTTGTCGTTGTGCGGGAGGTTCAGGTAGATGAAAATCGCGCATGTATTGAGGCGGCTGTCGTTCGACGACTGGGGCGGCACGGAGCAAGTCGTCTGGAATATCGCCAAGGCGCAGCTCGCCGCCGGGCACGAGGTGCGTATATTCGCGACGAGCGCTCTCGCGCCGGTGCCGCACGAAGTCCGCGAGGGGCTTGAGATATTCCGTTTCCGCCCGATATATCCGTGGTGGCCGATGACCCGCCGCACGAAGGATATTCTCGACCGCAAGGGCGGCAATCCGTTCGTGCCGGGGCTCGGACGCGCTCTCGCGGAATGGCGGCCGGACGTAATCCACTGCCACGCGATGGCCCGCATCGCCGAGCTTTGCATCAGAACGTGCGAAAAGACCGGCGCCAAATGCGTCATTTCCCTCCATGGCGGCGGCGCGAACGTCCCGGCGGCAGAAGCGGCGAGTTTGCGCGAGCCGACGCGCGGCTTGTTCCCGTGGGGCAAGATTCTCGATGTCGTTTTCAGGCGTGTCAGGCGCGTTCCCGAGGACGCCGACGGCATCGTGTGCGTCGGCGAAGACGAGGCCGAACGCTACGCCTCGCGCCATGCGCACGTTCTCTTCCTTCCTAACGGTGTCGATACGGAATTATTTAAAAAACCATGAACAAAACGGCAGAGCATCTGGTCGCCATGCTCAAGGCGACGGGCATGACATGCGCCACGGCCGAGAGTTGCACCGGCGGCGGAATCGGCAGCGCCATAACAAGCGTGCCGGGCTCGAGCGAGGTATACCTCGGCGGCGTCGTCAGTTATTCCAATCAGGTCAAGCACGAAGTCCTCGGCGTTTCATCTTCTTCACTGGAGACGTTCGGCGCGGTTTCGCCTCAAGTGGCCGAGGTGATGGCCTTGGGCGTGCGCAGATTGACCCGGGCCGATATCGCAGTGAGCGTGACGGGCATTGCGGGGCCTGGCGGCGGCAGCGCCGAAAAGCCCGTCGGGCTTGTCTGGTTCGGCCTTGCGACCGCGGACGGCGTACGCTCCGAAAAGAAGCTCTTCATGGGCGATCGCGCCAGCGTCCGCGCCCAGGCCGTCACACACGCCCTCGGCATGCTCCAGGTCGCAAGCGCAAAACCCTGAGCCCCCAACGGGCATTGGCGCGTGAGGCGCGGCTTCAGCCGCGCATCTCCTACTTCTTGCTTGCGCGGAGCGCTTGACCAAGGCGCCCGCCAAATGGTATAATAACGGCGGTAAGATGTGGTGCAAGGCATGAATTTTGTGATGATATTCCGCGTGGCGATCCGCGCGATTTTCCGCAACAAAACACGTTCCCTGCTGACGTGTCTGGGAATTATCGTCGGTATCGCCGCCGTCATCGCCGTGATGGCGATCGGGCAGGGCGCCCAGACGATGATGGTCAAGGAGATTTCCTCGATGGGGAACAACCTGATGATGGTGTTCCCGGAGCGGCGTAACCACGGGGCCGTCTCCGGCGGCATGGGCCAGGGACAGAACATGACCGCGGCGGACGCGGAGGCGGTCAAGCGCGAACTCCCCCACCTCGTACAGGGCGTTTCGCCGCAGGTGAGGACTTCCGTCCAGATGATGTACGGAGCGAAGAACTGGTCCGGGAACGTCCAGGGCGTCTCGACGGATATCCTTTTTATCAGCAACTGGAACATACAGGACGGGCGATTCTTCACTGAAGAGGAGCAGAAGCGCTCCGCTCGCGTCTGCGTGGTCGGCACCACCGTGAAAGCCAATTTGTTCGACGATGAAGACCCGGTGGGCAAGACGATACGTCTCAAGAACATGACGTTCAAGGTAGTCGGCGTTCTAGCCTCGAAGGGGGCGAACAACTGGGGCCAGGACCAGGACGACGTGCTCATGGCGCCGTACACGAGCGTCCAGCGCTATCTCCAGCGCTCGAAGTTCAACAACATCAACATGATGAACCTATCTCTCGTGACGATGGACGATCTGGAAGAGGCCAAGCGCGAGGTGGGCGCGCTCCTCCGCCAGCGCCACCACCTGGCCGACTACCAGGACGACGATTTCGAGACGCGTGACACGACGGAACTCATGAATACGATCGGCTCCGTCTCCAGCCTCATGACGGTGCTTCTGACGGCGGTGGCGGCGATTTCGCTCCTCGTGGGCGGCATCGGGATAATGAACATCATGCTCGTATCGGTGACGGAGCGCATCAAGGAGATCGGGCTGCGCATGGCGATAGGCGCGACGCCGGCGAACATCCTTATGCAGTTCCTGCTGGAGGCGGTGGTGCTCTCGACGGTCGGCGGCGCGGTGGGCGTGGTGGTCGGGATTGCGGGCGCGGAGATTATCGGCGCCACGAAGGGCTGGCCGATTCTCATTCAGATACCCTCCACCGTGGCGGCGTTTTTCTTCTCGTCGGTCGTAGGCATGTTCTTCGGCTTCTATCCCGCATGGCGCGCCTCCAAACTAAACCCCATCGACTGTCTGCGCTACGAGTAAAATGCCGCCAGCCCTCGATATAGATAAGAGCGCGCCGCTCGCGGAAAGGATGCGCCCCAAGACCCTCGACGAAGTCGCGGGCCAGAAGCATCTTGTCGCAGAGGGGAAGATCCTGCGCACGCTGATTTCGAACGATACCATCCCTTCGATGATCTTCTGGGGGCCGCCGGGCGTGGGCAAGACGACGCTCGCGAACGTCATCGCGCGCTCGACCAATTCATGCTTCGTGAATTTCTCCGCCGTGACGAGCGGCATAAAGGAGATCAAGGAAGTGATGAACTCCGCGGCCGAGCGCAAGCGCTACGGCCAGAAGACGATTGTGTTCGTCGATGAAATCCACCGCTTCAACAAGGCGCAGCAGGACGCCTTCCTGCCGTTCGTCGAAAACGGCAGCATCATACTCATCGGCGCGACGACCGAAAACCCGTCGTTCGAGGTCAACGGCGCATTGATTTCTCGCTGCAAGGTGTTCGTCCTCAAGCCGCTGGAGGAGGATGATATAGTGCTGCTCCTGCGCCGCGCGGTGGAGAGCCCGGCCGGACTCGCCTCGCTGAACGTGAAAATCTCCGACGACCATCTGCGGGCGCTGGCTGTGTTCTCGAACGGCGACGCCAGGAATGCGCTTTCCACTCTGGAGATGGTCGTACTCAACAGCGAACAGACGGACGAAGGGATTATCGTCACCGACGGGAGTCTGGAGCAGTGCATCTCGAAGAAGTCGCTCCTCTACGACAAGTCCGGCGAGGAGCATTACAACATCATCTCCGCCTTGCACAAGTCGATGCGCAACTCCGACCCCGACGCTGCGGTGTATTGGCTGGCGAGGATGCTGGAAGGCGGCGAAGATCCTCTTTACGTGGCGCGGCGGGTGGTGCGGTTCGCCGCCGAAGACGTGGGGCTTGCGGACCCCCACGCGATGGAACTTGCCGTGGCGGCGTATCAGGCGTGCCACTTCCTCGGGATGCCGGAGTGCAACGTCCACCTTGCGGAGGCGGTGATATATCTCTCCGTCGCGCCGAAGTCGAACTCGGCCGACGTCGCATACATGAGGGCGCGCAAGGATGCGGTCGCGAAGATGGCCGAGCCCGTCCCCATGCAGATCCGCAACGCCCCCACGCGCCTCATGAAGGAACTCGGCTACAACAAGGGCTATCGCTATGCGCACGATTTTGCAAACCACATCGCCGATTTGCAATGTCTGCCGGATTCCCTTGCCGGCACGCAGTATTACACGCCAAGCGACCAGGGTGTGGAAGGCAAAATCGGCGCCCGCCTTGAACAAATCAAGGAATGGAAAAAAGCGATAGCGAAAAGTCCCAAGTCCTGAGTCCTGGCGTTTTGAAGATTCAGCAAATCTGGACGACCCAGAATATCTAGTGAAAAACAGAGAAAGGAACCAACAACCATGATAGCGGCATTATTCAATATATCGCCATCCGTAATCGTGTGGGTGCTCTTGGGCCTCGCGCTCGCGGTATTCTTTGCAATCGGCTACTGCAAGGCGCCGCCGGACAAGGCGTTCATCATCAGCGGCCTCAGGAAGCGCGTGCTCATCGGCCACGCCGGGTTTCGCATCCCGTTCTTCGAGCGGCTGGACCAGGTGACACTCGAGCTCATCCAGGTGGACGTGAAGACGAAGCAGAAGGTTCCCAACAAGGACTTCATCAACGTGAACGTCGACGCGGTCGTCAACATCAAAGTCAGCCGCGACCCGGAGATGCTGGCGCTTGCGGCGATGAACTTCCTCAATGCGACCCCGCAGTACATAAGCGACAACGCGAAGGAGGTCTTGGAGGGCAACATGCGTGAAATCGTGGGCGAAATGACGACGAAGGAAATGGTCCTCAACCGCCAGCAGTTCGCGGAAGCCGTGAAGAAGAACGCGGCGCCCGACCTCGAGCGCATGGGCCTTGAGATCGTCTCGTTCAACGTCCAGAACTTCACCGACGACGACCACGCGATCGAGAACCTCGGTATCGACAACATCGCGACCATCTCCAAGGACGCGGCCATCGCCCGCGCCAACGCCGAGAAGGAAGTCGCCAAGGCCAAGGCGCTCGCGGCCAAGGAAGCGAACGATGCGCAGGTCGCCGCCGAGACGGAAATCGCCATCAAGAACAACGAACTCGAAATCAAGAAGGCCGACCTCCGCCGCCAGGCCGATACGCAGCTCGCAATCGCCGAAGCCGCCAAAGGCATTCAGGCCGAGGAGCAGCGCAAAATCCTCGAAGTGACGATCGGCGACGCGAACATCATCGCGCTCGAGAAGAAGACCGAGATGCAGCAGCGGGAAGTCGCAATCACGGAAAAGCGGCTTGACGCGGAAATCCGCAAGAAAGCAGAGGCCGACAAGTTCGCCGCGCAGCAGGACGCCGACGCGCGGCTCTACACGATCCAGAAGAACGCCGAGGCGGAACTCGCCGAGCGCACGCGCAAGGCCGAGGCGGTGCAGGTCGAGGCCGAGCGTGAAGCCGACGCCACCAAGGCGGCGGCCGACGCCGCGCTCTTCCGCGAGACGCGCGAAGCCGAGGCGAAACTCGTCATCCAGACCAAGGAGGCCGAGGCCATCAAGGCGATCGCAGAGGCGAACAAGGTGAAGGGCGAAAACGAGGCGTTCGTCATCAAGGCCAAGGGCGACGCCGAGGCCGATGCCATCCGCGCCAAGGCCCTCGCAGAGGCCGAAGGTCTCGAAAAGAAGGCCGACGCCATGGCGAAATACGGCGAGGCGGCTAAGATGGACCTCCAGCTCCAGGTCGCCAAGGAGTTCGTGAAAGTCCTGCCCGGCATCGCGCAGGGCGTGGCGAGCGCCTATACGAAGGTCGGCAACATCACGATGTACGGCGACCAGTCCGGCAAGATCGCCTCCGAGGTCATCGATCACACGGCGCAGCTTTTCGACGGTCTTTCCAAGTCGCTCGGGTTCGATGTCAAATCCGCCATTGGCGGCGCCCTCGCCGCAAAGCTGGTCGGCAAGAAAGACGAGGCTTGAACAACGTTCACATCATAGTCGGCGAGGATGACTACCTCGTTCAGCAGGCGGCGAAGAAAATCGTCGGCGACGGGGTTGGCTTGGAGCTTGTCGATTCTGCGACGAGCTCCAACGCCGATGCGCAGCTTCGCGACATCGATGCGGCGCTGGCGAGTTATTTCGCGCCGCCGTTTCTCGACCCCCGCAAGGTGACCTGGTGGAAGAACGTAGGTTTTCTGCCCGGCGCAAAGAAGGGCGGCGAGGGCGCGGAAAAGACGAGCGAGGAAGTGAAGGGGGCGCTTCTCAAATTCGCCGAGACCCTCGCAAAGGGCAATCTTCCAGACAACCAGCATTTCGTCCTCACGGCCCCCGCGCTTCTTCAGACGAGCGTTTTTGCAAAGACGCTCGTCGCGGCGGGCGCGGAGCTGATCGCCTTCGAAAAGCCGTCCAACGAATTCGCGGCCGCGCAGCAGGCGCTCAAGCGGGTTATGGATTTCGCCGACGAGATGGGGCTTTTGTTCGCGCCGGAAGTCGAAAAGAAATTCGCCGAAAAGGTCGGCCTCGATACAAGAACCATCAAGAACGAACTCGAAAAACTGCGCGACTGGATCGGCGGCGAGATGCGTCCGGTGACGGCGGAGGATGTCGAGGCGGTGACGTCGCAGGGACCCGGCATCGAGACGACTCCGTGGCAGGTGACGGACCCGGTCACGGCCCGCAATGCCGAAGCCGCTCTCGCCGCCGCCGCGAAGATGGAAGGCCAGAACGGCTACCCGATCATGATGACGACCATCCTCGAAAAACATTTCCGCTCGCTTGCGGAATTGAAGGATGCCATGGAGCGCGGAAAGTTGCAGGGGAACTATTTCGGCATGCCGCCGCGCAGCCAGTCGTTCGCGCTCAAGCATCTCCCCAAGTGGTCGCTCGTAGAGTTGCGCACGGCGAGAGTCCGCTTCATGAAATTGCGCGAGCGCTGCGTCACCGCCAATGCCGACATGACCGCCGCCGTCGCCATTGAAATCATCCGCGCCTGCAAAGGCACGACCTGAGATATAGAAGTTCTAGAGATTCTAGATATTCTGGACTTTTCAACCTTTCAACCTTCAAGCTTCCAGCCTTCTATGAAAACCATACTAACCATGTCGACAATCGCATTTGGAATTCTTGCAGGCAACGCGCAGGTCGTGGTGCCGGGGCATCTGCCGCCGCCTGGCGTCATCGTCCAAGACTTGAGAGCGAATGAAAAACCTGTCGAGATTTCGCAGACCGAAAGCGTGGTTGCAGACAACGGCCTATATCGCCGCGTGAAGACCGTGTTCACGTTCACGAATCCCAACTCGCGCCAGATGAGCGCGGATTTCTCGTTCCCGATTCCGGACGAGGCAACGGTTTGCGCATATGCGCTCGAAGTGGACGGCGCGATGGTGCCTGGCGTCGTCTGCGAAAAGGAAAAGGCGCGAGTTGCGTTCGAGACGGAGAAGGTGAAGAATGTCGACCCCGGCATAGTCGAACACGTCGCCGGCAACACGTGGAAGACGCGCATCTTCCCGCTTATGCCCTCTGTGCCGCGCAAGGCGGAGGTGGAATATATCGTCCCTTGTATTTCCGGCGATGTGAAAGTCGTATGCGAGCGCGACGGAGAGGATGTTTTCGTCGGCGTCGTGCGCGATAAAGACGACGAGGCGGCGGTGAACCCCGTCGCGGCATTTGCGAAGGGGACGATACTGTGGGACGCCTCCACGAGCGCGGAGGGCGCGGCGGCGCAATGGAAGAAGGCGCTTGCCGCGTTGCCGGAGGCTGGCGAGTGGACGCTTTGCGTCTTTCGCAATGAAGTCGAAGAGCCGCGCCGCTTCACTTCCAAGGCGGATTTGCTCGCGGCCGTGGATGCTCTCGCGTATGACGGCGGGACGGATATCGGCGGCGCGGTGGCGTCGGTCGACGGCCCCGTGCTGCTCTTCTCCGACGAGATCGACACACTCGGCCTCGCACGCCCTGATTACGAAACACGCCCCGGGCTCGTCGTTGCTTCGCGTCCGCCCGCGCCCGGCCGCGCCGTCGAAGTCCGCCGCTTGGCGAAGGGCGAGGAGCCGCCGGCAGGCGCGGAAGTGAAGGTCGGCACTCTCCTTGCCACGGCTTGGGCCGCGAACAGGGTGGCGGATCTGGCCGCGCAGGCCGAAGCTCGCAAAGATGAATTTCTCGCCCTCGGGCGCCGATACGGCGTCGCGAGCCCTGTCACGAGCCTTATCGTCCTCGAGTCGCTCCAGCAGTATCTCGACCACAAAATCGAACCGCCTGCGACGCTTTCATTCCATGACGAATGGGTGAAGGCTCGAGCCGCGGCGGACGATGAAATCGCAAAGGCCGAGAACGACATGGCGCATCTTTCCGCGCTCCTTTCGCTCTGGAAGGAACGCGTGGAGTGGTGGAACAATCCGATCCCAAAGAAGGCGACGCCGAAAAGCGGTCTTTTCGACGACGAGGCGTTCGAAGATTCCGCGGCCAGCTCCTGCGTCATAGCGCTCGGGGCCAGGGCCCGCCGCGCATTCTCGATGAACGCGAGCGCGCCCGGCTTGGCGAGCGAGCCGGACGATGGCGTTGTCATGTGCGAAATGGCCGCGTCGGAGGAGGTGGCGCCCGCCGCGCCGGAGGAGGTGGCGCCCGCCGCGCCGGATTCATCTAAGGCCGGTGGCGGCGGCGCGACGATCGCAATCAAGCCCTGGAACCCGAAAGCCGCTTATATTGATGCCATAGCGGCGGCGAAAGACCATTATGCAGAGTATCTCGTCCAAAAGAAGACTCATGGCGGCGCACCTGCGTTCTTCATGGACGCCGCGTCGTGGTTCTTGAAGAACGGCAAGGCCGCCCTCGGACGGCGCATCATTTCCAACATGGCCGAGTTCAATCTCCAGGATGCCGTAATATGGCGTTCGATGGGCTGGCGTCTTCGCGAAGCGGGCGAATATGACGCCGCGATCGTCTGCTTCCGCCAGGCGCTGAAGCTGAGGAACGAAGAAGGGCAGTCGCGCCGCGACCTCGCCCTCGTCCTCGCAGAACGCGGCAAGGCGGTTTCGAATCCCGCGGACCTCGCAGAGGCGATGTCGCTCCTGAAGGACGCCGCGTTCGTCAACTGGAGCCGTCGCAGCGCCCGTCGCTCCAACGACCGCCAGGTGGCCATCGTCGCACTTGAAGAATTGAACGCGCTCATCGCCTGGTGCGAAGCAAAGGGGCTCAAGGTCGAGACGCCTTCCTTGGATTCCGCCTACCGCCGCGACTTGCCGCTCAAGATTCGCATCGTCCTTTCATGGGACGCGGACGAGGCCGACATCGACCTCCACGTCATGGAGCCCGACGGCGAGGAAGCGTTCTACGGACACCGCCGCACGAGCGCCGGCGGCTTCGTCTCAGAGGACGTGACCACCGGGTACGGCCCGGAGGAGTATCTCCGCAAGGAAGGGCGCGGCAAGTTCAAAATCCTCACCAACTACTACGCATCGCACCAGACCGCGCTCACCGGCGCCGTCACCGCGACAGCCACCGTCTACACCGACTGGGGCACAGCCGCCGAAAAGCGCGAAATAATAACCCTCCGCCTCGACAAGCCCAAAGACAAACATCTCGTCGGCGAAGTAGAGATTGGAAGTTCAGAGCCCTAGAAATTCTAGACGTCCTGGAAGCTCTAGTTTCCCTCTTCTCTCTTCCATCTTCCCCTTTCCCCCCTTCCTATGAAAACGAAAATCCTTGCATACTTTGCGGCCGCAATGGCGATAATCGCCGTATGGGGCATCGGCGTCAACATAAAACTCAAAAGCGAGCTTGCCGCGCTGCGCGCAGCATCGGCGGAAGCAAAGGCGGGACTATCGCTTGAAGAGCCTGACGACGAAATAGCCCGCGCCATCGCAGACGCCAATCCGGACCGTTCTGGCGGTGGCGAAGCCGAGGGTGCGGCAGTCACGAACGCCGCCCCGACTGTCCTGAAGATCGATGGTCACAAATATTGGAACGGCGACGAGATCGCGCTCTCGTTCAATGCGCGGCCGGACGTCGATGTCGCGCGGCAGTATATCACCGTCGAGCCGATGCATTCCGGCGCCGCTTCGTTCCGCTACACTACGCCGTTCAACTATCTCATCGACGATTTCGTGCCGACGATTCGCATCTCGGGCGATTTCGCGTTTCGCACCAATATCACGCTGCGCGTCCGCAAGGGATTCCCCGCCTACGACCACGGTAAAATCCAGCCGCTTGCCGAGGATTACGTCCTCACGCTCAAGCGCAACGACAGGCCGTGCGATGTGTCGTTCGCCGACAAGGGGCGCTACCTGCCCGCCGGCGGCGACAGGTCGCTCGCCATCAAGAGCGTCAATGTTGCAAAAATCAGGACGCGCGTCTCGTCCATCCCTGTCGCAAACATCGTGCAGATGCTCTCCCTCGAAGAAGATGCATATTCAAACATCCGCAAGAATTGGTGGAGCGACGGGGAGGAGTTTGTGAAAGACCTCTCGGGCGAGCCTGACGAGAAAATCTTCGAACCCGGCGCCGAACCGAACGAGGATCATGTTTTTGCGCTTCCGCTTTCCGGGGAGAACGGGCTTTTCTTCGTCGATCTGGCGGCGCTGAAAGCGGACGAAGACGTCGTTTCGCGCTCCTGCCGTGTTGTCGCGGTCACCGATATCGGCCTAAGCGTCCGTGAGGACGCCGATGGGGTTCTCGTGTGGGCGACGTCTCTCACGACGGGCCTTCCTGTCGCCGGCGCGCGCATCAACGTTTATTCATCGGCGAACGTCCTCGTATTCACCGGCGTCACGCGCGAAGACGGCCTCTGCCGGCCGGACCGCGTCGCGAAGGGCAGCCCGTTCGCCGTCGTCGCATCAAGCGCAAACGATACGTCGTTCATCGTGATGCGTCCGTCCATGATGGTGGGCGAGACGCGCGAGGACGGCCAGGCGCCTTCGTATCTTGACGACAAGGAACTCACGGCGTTCGCGTGGACCGAGCGCGGCATCTACCGCCACGGCGAGAATATCCTCTTCACGGCGCTTGTGAGGGATTCGCACATGAAGGCGCCGCCGCCGTCGCCGTTTGTCGTAAAGTTGCTCAACCCGTCCTCGCAGGTGTTTGCGGAGAAGACGCTCATGAGCGACGAATCCGGGATGATCGCCTGCGAAGACATTGCGATCCCGGAGGACCAGCCGAGCGGCGGGTGGACGTTCCTTGTCACGACGCCCGGCGCGCATGGCGTGTCGCTTGCGACGCGCGATGTGAAGATCGAGGAATTCGCGCCGCCGCAGATTCGCGTCAAAGTCAAGGGCGCCGAAGGCGTCCGGCCGCACGAGTTCACATTCAAAGTAAGCGCAGAGCATCTCTACGGCGGGGCTGCGAAGTCTCTCAAGAGCGAGGCTGCGGTCGTCTTCGAGGATGTGCCGTTCGCGCCGCGCGACTGGAAGGGCTACACGTTCGGCAGCGAAGATCGCTCTCTCTCGCCTTCATACCGCCGCGTCGGCTCTGCGGTGCTCGACGAGAATGGCGCGCATGAATACGCCGCGCCGCTCTGGGCCGCGAGCGGACTGCCTGCAGCCGCGGTCCGCGCCACATGCGAGGGGACGGTGTTCGAAGACGGCGGCCGCCCCGCCACCGCGCGCGATTCCGTCGTTCTCCACTACTACCCGTACTACATCGGCTCCACGCTTTCCTCGTGGGTCAAGAAGCCCGAATCCGGCTACCCCGAGATTCCCGTCGCCTGCGTCCTTCCAAACGGCCGCATGCTGGAAGAGCCCATGCATCTCAAGGCGAAAATCGAGCGCGTCGATAGCGTCTTCTCGTACCGTCGCGGCGAAAACGGCTGGGCGACGTGGGATACCGAGCGCGTGCGCAGCGTCGTCGCAGAGGGTATTGAATTTACGACCGCCGTCGGCGAGCCCACCCGCCTGACGCTGCGCCTGGAGGATTGCGCCGATTACGTCCTCACCATCTACGACCCGGAAAGCGAAGTCGCGTACTCCAAAGCGTTCTACTACAGCGACTGGGGCGATGAAGGAGTGCGTGCGTCGCTCTCCGCCCCGGAACGCGTTTCGCTCGTGCCGGACAAGGCCATCTACCGCCCCGGCGACACGCCGCGCCTCGTCGTCAAGTCGCCATTCACCGGCAACGCGCTTCTCACCGTCGCGCACAAGAGCATAATCCACCGCGAGGTAATCGCGCTCACGAACGCGACGAGCGAAGTCGCGCTGCCGGCGGCGACGGCAGCGTGGTGGCCGTCGGTGGACGTCGCCGTCTCCGTCGTCCACGGCGTCGAGGCGGGCGAGCGCCATCTCGCCGTCCGCGCGCATGGAGAAACGATGCTCGCCGTCCGGCCGCTCGAACATGAACTCAATGTCGAGGTCGATGCGAAGGTATCGCTCGAAGGCGACGCTGGCGCACGCGTCGCGGTCGACCTTGCGACGCCCGGTTTTGATGGCGAGGCGACCGCCGTCGTGACGCTCGTCGACGAGGGCATAAATCTCCTGACTGACGAGAAAGTCCCGGATCCTGTCGCCTCGCTCTCCGAGGTGCGCTCGGCCCGCTTTGCGCTCTACGATCTATATCACCGCCTCCTGCCGATCATTGGCGACGACATTCTGCGTGCGAGCGGCGTTAAGACAGGCGGCGGCTTTGGCGCGGAGTTGCTTTCCCGCGTGAGCCCGGTGCCTACGCGTCGCTTCAAACCGCTTGCGCTCTGGCAGCGCGAAGTGAAGATCTCCGGCGGCGCGGGAAGAGTCGAGTTCGCCTTGCCCGAGTTCGTCGGCGAGGTGCGCGTGACGGCGCTCGTCTATACATCCTGCGCCACAGGCGCGGCGGCGGTCCGCCGCAAAGTCTCGCCGAAAATCATCGTTCAGCCCGATGCCCCTCGCTTCGTCGCGCCGGGCGACAGGTTCGAGGTGGCCCTCCCGATACGCAACAGAAGCGGCGATGCGGCCGAAATCTCTTACTCCGTGGCCGCCAAGGGCGCAGTTTCGCTCGTTGGCGATGCATCCGGTGCGCTGAGCCTCGCGGACGATGACCAGATCGTCGTTCGCATCAACGCCGTCGCGGGCGAAGCGTATGGCGAAGGCGAACTCGTGTTCACCGTCGAGGGTGCCGGCGAGAAGCATGTTCGCTCAATCAGCCTCCCCGTCCGCCCGGCGGCGGGATGGGTCGAAACCGCCGGCGTCGAACGCCTCGCGCCCGGCAAGTCTTTCAAGCTTGGCGCCGCATCGCCGCTCGACCGCGTTTCGTATTCCGTTTCCAAGTCTCCTCTCACCCAACTCGCCGGCGCGCTCCAGTGGCTTGCCGACTATCCACATGGATGCCTTGAGCAGACCGCCTCGCGCATTTTCCCGCTCGTCACCGCCCAGGGCATTTTGAATTCCGTCGAGGGCGTCGTCATCTCCAACCGCGAGGACTACGTGAAGGCCGGCGTCAGGCGCGTCGAATCGATGGTGCGCGCCAACGATTTCACGATGTGGCCGGACTGCAACTGTGCTCCGTGGGACCGCGAATATTCGCTTTATGCCGTCCACTTCCTCATCGAGGCGAAGAAGAACGGTGTTGAACTCAACCCCGTCGCCCAGAAGCAGGTTATGCGCTTCATGCAGACGTGGGCGAGGTCGTCGAACGACAGCGTCTCGGCCTACGCCTGCCACAACCTCGCGCTCGCCGGATCCCCCGACATGGATAGAATGCTCGCGCTCTACGACAAGCGCGAAAAACTCTCCCAGCTCGACCGCGCCCGCCTCCTTCGCGCGTTCATCGCGGCGAACGACCCGAAACGCGCCGCCACGCTCGCCGCGTCCCTCGTTGCGCCCTCAAGCGTCAAGGAAGCCGCGTTCACGCTCCTCGCGCTCCTTGAAATGGACCCGGACGACAAGCAAATCCCGTCGCTCGTCGCCTACCTGCTGAACAATCGCGACGCGCAGCGTTTCAGCTGGGGCACGACATCCTCCAACGCCCACGCGCTTCTTGCGCTCGGCGCGTATTATTCGCGCATGGGAGCCGGAGTGAAGGCGTCCGCCGCCGGCGGCGCGCCGGTTGCAAAGCGTCTCGACGACGGCTCGGTCGAGTTCTACAATCCCGGGCCCGGCGAAGCGTTCGCTTTCTGGCGCAAGCTCTCGATTCCCGATCCTGCGACGATCACCAACTCCTCAAGCGTCCTTTCCATAGAGCGCACGTGGCGCACCACGGATGGCGACATTGCAGATCTCGGCAATTTGACCCGCGGCGAGGCGCTCGTCTGTGAAATTGCAATAACTTCGTCCGAGGCGCGCGAGTTCTCGGACTTGGTGATAGAAGACCTCTTCCCCGGCGCCTTCGAGCCCATCCATTCCCCGATCGATACCAGCCTCTATCCCTGGGTCGGCGCGGACGATCAAGACTGGGTGATGCGCTCCGACGCGCGCGACGACAGGATGCTCGTCTTCTCCAAGGCCTTCAGTGCGAAGGTGGGCGAGAAGTTCGTCTTCCGCTACCCGGTCCGCGTCGTCGGCGCTGGAGAGTTCATCCTCCCGGCCTGTACGGTCGAAGCGATGTACGCGCCGGAACTTCGCGCCTCCACCGCCACGGGCAGGATAAAGATCGAGAAGTGAAGCAAGGGAAAAATTCCCTGTTCCCTCATCGTGCCAATATTTCTTCGCGGACGGCTTTGGGGGCGAGTTCGAACGCGTCCGGCTCCATCGAATAGGAGGCGCGGCCTTTTGTGAGCGAACGTATCGCCGTAGAGTAGCCGAAGAGTTTCGAGAGCGGGACGCGGGCGTGGACGATTTGCATGTCGCCCCGCATATCCATGTCGAGGACCGTGCCGCGGCGGGCGTTGAGGTCGCCCAGGATTTCGCCCACGGATTCAGGCGGCGTCGTAATCTCGAGCTTCATGATTGGCTCGAGGAACTCCGGCGCCGCGGCTTCGGCCGCTTCGCGGAAGCCCATCATCGCCGCCGAACGAAACGCCACTTCGTCCGAAACCTCCGGGTCGACGAGCGTCGCGCTGACGCATTCGACTTCGATATCGGTCATCGGGAAGCGGGCGAGGACGCCGGTCGCGATGCCGTCCGAGAGACCTTGCTCGATGCATTCGAGGAGGTGCTTGTCGGGGACGGTGTTGCGGACCTCGCGCGAGAGGACGATGTTCCTGCCCTTGCCGCGTTCCAGCGGACGCACTGCGATATCAAGGCCGACGGCGTGGCGCTTGCCGCCGAGCTCGCGGTCGAACATGAACGAAGTGTGCGCTTCCTTCGTAATCGTCTCCACGTAGGAGACCATGGGCTTGCCGGTGTTGGCGGCGCATTTGAATTCGCGTTTCAGGCGGTCGACGAGGATTTCGAGGTGCAGCTCTCCCATTCCGGAGAGGATCGTCTGGCCCGTCTCTTCATCCTCGCGGAACTGGCAGGTCGGGTCTTCGGCGGCGAGCGCCTGCATGGAAGCGACCAGTTTATCCTTGTCGGCGCTCGATTTCGGTTCGATCGCCATGAACATGACAGGCTGCGGGGCGGTGATGCGCTCGAGGTGGCAAGGCTTCATTTCAGAGCAGAGCGTATCGCCCGTGGTGCATTCCTTGAGGCCCACGACGGCGCCGATGTCGCCCGCCTTGAGCTCGTCGGTCTCCTGCTGGGCGTCGGCGAAGAGGCGGACGATTTTCATGATGCGCTCGCGCTTCTTCGTCCTCGGATTGTAGGCGTTGGCGCCTTTTTTCAGTACGCCGCCGTATACGCGCACGAAGAAGAGCCGCCCGACGTACGGGTCGGTGGAAATCTTGAAGACGAGGGCGGTCAGGAGTTCCGAGACGTCCTGCTTGCGTACGACCGCGTTGCCCGTCTTGAGGTCAGTGGCCGCGACGGGCGGGCGGTCCGCGGGCGACGGCAGAAATTCGCAGATTGCGTCGAGAAGCGGCTGGACGCCTTTGTCGCGCAGCGAAGTCCCGCACAGGACCGGCACCATCTTGCCCGCGACGACGAGGCGGCGGATGGCGGGGACGAGCTCCTCGTTCGTCAAATCGCCTTTTTCCAGATACGCCTCCATTACGCCTTCATCGAGGTCGGCCACCTTTTCGACGAGCTCGGCGCGGGCGAGCTCGGCATCGTCCTTGAGCTCCGCCGGTATTTCGCCGACGGTGAAGTTCTTGCCGTCCGTCGCTTCGTCGTATACAATCCCCTTCATGGAAAGGAGGTCCACGACGCCCTTGAACGATTCCTCGCGACCGATCGGCAGTTCCAGCGGCACGGCGTTCGCTTTGAGCTTCGTTCGCAGTTCTTCCACGACGCGCTGGAAATCGGCGCCCATGCGGTCCATCTTGTTGATGAACGCGAGGCGCGGCACGTTGTAGCGGTCGGCCTGCCGCCACACGGTCTCGGACTGCGGCTGCACGCCGCCCACGGCGCAGAAAACGCACACCGCGCCGTCCAAGACGCGAAGCGACCGCTCCACCTCCATCGTGAAGTCCACATGTCCGGGCGTGTCGATTATGTTGATCGACTTGCCTTTCCATTCGCACGAAATCGCGGCGGATTGGATCGTTATGCCGCGTTCGCGTTCCTGGACCATGAAGTCGGTCGTCGTATTGCCGTCGTGGACGTCGCCGTGCTTGTGTATCTTGCCGGTGTAGAATAGGATGCGCTCGGTGGTTGTGGTCTTGCCGGCGTCGATGTGCGCAACGATGCCGATGTTGCGCAGGTTGGATAGGTCGCTTGTCATAACGGACGGGTATTATAACATTTGCCGCCCTCGCAGGTCAAGCGCAACGCGCGGTCGGTCCAGCCATAAATGAACGCAAAGAGAAGCCGCCCTGATATCATACCTATGACTTGCCAGTTTGATACCTATGACTTGCCAGTTTCATACCTATGACTTTCCTGATTGATACCTATGACTTTCCTGATTGATACCTATGACTTTCCGGATTGACAGGTATGACTTGGAATTTGACAGGTATGACTTGCGGTTTGGTCTCGGGAGACTTGCCGCTTCTTCCCTCTTCCCTCTTCCCTCTTCCCTCTTCCCTCTTCCCTCGCCGCGTCCGGAAGTAAACTTGG
>DFGB01000074.1:0-137 GCA_002371135.1 Verrucomicrobia bacterium UBA3761
CACGATGGTGAACTCCGGCTTCCTCGACGGTCTCACCGTCGCCGAGGCGAAGAAAAAGATGATCGCGTGGCTCGAAGAAAAGGGCTGCGGCCGCGCGAAGGTCCAGTACAAACTCCGCGACTGGCTCTTCAGCCGCC
>DFGB01000074.1:207-16291 GCA_002371135.1 Verrucomicrobia bacterium UBA3761
CAGCGCTACTGGGGCGAGCCGTTCCCCGTCGTGCACATGGACGACGGCACCACGCAGCTCGTCCCGTCGGAGGACCTTCCGCTGGAACTTCCGGAACTCACCGACTACAAGCCGACCGGCACGGGCGATCCGCCTCTCGCGAAGGCGACGAACTGGACGCGCTACACGGACCCGAAGACCGGAAAGACCGGATGGCGCGAGACGAACACGATGCCACAGTGGGCCGGCTCCTGCTGGTACTACCTGCGCTACATCGACCCGCACAACGCGCAGGCCTTCTGCGACCGCAGGAAGGAAGCGTACTGGATGCCCGTCGACCTCTACGTCGGCGGCGCGGAACACGCCGTCCTGCACCTCCTCTACGCGCGCTTCTGGCACAAGGTGCTCTTCGACCTCGGCCTCGTCCCCACGCCGGAGCCCTTCCAGCGCCTCGTCAACCAGGGCATGATTCTGGGCCTTGCGTACAAGACTTCGCGCGGCGTCCTCGTGCCGATGGACAAGATCGAATGGCGCGACGGCAAACCCTGGGGCGCCGAGGAAGGCGGCCCGATGGAGGAACTGACAGAGTTCCCCGCCAAGATGTCCAAATCGCTCAAGAACGTCGTCAACCCCGACGACGTGGTGCGCGATTTCGGCGCCGACTCGCTCAGGCTCTATGAAATGTTCATGGGTCCGCTGCAAGTCGTCAAGCCGTGGCAGACGAACGGCGTCCGCGGCGTATTCAACTTCCTCAAGCGCGCCAACCGCCTCGTCACGGAAACCGCCGCCAGCGAGCGCGAAATGACGAAGGCCGAAGCGAAGACCCTGAACACCATGGTGAAGAAAGTCGGCGAAGACCTAGACGCGCTTGCGTTTAACACGGCTATTTCCGCCATGATGGTGTTCGTGAACGAGGCCGAGGCCGAAGCGAAGGAGGCGGGCGATCTACCGCGCGCGTTCCTCGAAAAGTTCGTCCTCGCGCTCTCCCCCTTCGCGCCGCACCTCGGCGAGGAGCTCTGGCAGTTCCTCGGCCACGCGCAGTCGCTCGCCTACGAGCCTTGGCCGGCGTACGACCCGGCCGCGCTCGTCGAGGATGAAATCGAAATCCCCGTCCAGGTGCTCGGCAAACTCCGCGGCCGCGTCAAGGTCCCCGTCGCCGCCACCCCGGCCGAAATGGAGACCGCCGCGAAGGCATGCCCCGACGTCGCCAAATTCATCGAAGGCAAGACCATCGTCAAAGTCGTCGCCGTCCCCAAACGCATGGTGAATTTCGTAGTGAGATAATGAAAATTCGCTTCTTGAAAATAAAAGGGACGTGGCGGGAAGTGGCGGACGCCGCAAGAACCACGATCCGGCGCGACGAGGGCGAGGGAGAGCCTTCCACGAAATGGAAGAAGCGCATCCTCCTAGCCGAGCACTCGCCCATCCGCAAGCTCTGCTTCAACTGGAAATGGGAGGACCTGCCCTACTGGGTGAGCGTGCATTTCGTCCGCCACAAATACGGCATCGAGCACTTCGTCTCCACGCAGCGTTCGGACAGGACCGGCGAGGACCGCGCGGCAAAGACGCAAGACGCGCCCGTCGTGCACGAGTGTTTCGCGAACGCGCAGGCGGTGATGTTCATCTCGCGCCGCCGGCTTTGTTCTCAGGCAAGCCCGGAGACGAGAGCCGCGTGGAAGGCCGTCGTCGAAGCGATTGCCGAAAAGGAGCCGGAGGTCGCCGCATGCTGCGTGCCGGAATGCGTCTACCGCGGCTTCTGCCCGGAATTCAAATCGTGCGGATTCGTCGACACCCCCGCCTTCAAAGAAGCGGTGGCAAAATACAGAACAGTTTGACAACAAAAGGAAAAACGACAAATGAGACCAGTAGTTTTGATTATTCGCGACGGATGGGGCGTGAACGAGCGCGCCGACGGCAACAGCGTCTACGGCGCCAAGACGCCCGTGATCGACCAGATTCGCGCCCGCTATCCCCACTGCCTGCTCGACTGCTGCGGCGAGGCCGTCGGCCTGCCCGACGGCTACCAGGGTTCGTCTGAAGTCGGCCACTTGAACATGGGCGCCGGACGCATCGTAATCCAGGAACTCAAGCGCATCGACGACGGTCTTTCCTCCGGCGAGCTTTTCAAGAGCCCGAAGTGGCAGAACCTCATCGCACAGTGGAAGAAGAACAACTCGCAATTCCACTTCTTCGGCCTTCTCCAGGACGAGGGCGTCCACGCCCACCAGGAGCACCTCTTCAAGTTGATGAAGCGCGCGCGCGCCGAGTTCCCCGAAGGCCGCATCGTCGTGCATCCGTTCCTAGACGGCCGCGACACGCCCCCGCGCTCGACCCTCGAATACATCGCCCGCCTCAAACAGGAACTTGCTTCCGTCGGCAACGCCGTCATCGGAACCGCGATGGGCCGCTACTACGGCATGGACCGCGTAAAGAACTGGAAACTCACGAGCGAGGCCTACGACTGCATCGTCTCCTGCAAAGGCAAAAAGGCCGCAGCGATCGAGGACGCCGTCAAGGCTGAATACGAAAGCGGCCTCACGCCCGACGGCACTCCGATGACCGACGAGTACATCCCGTGCTACGTCATCGGCGGCTACGAAGGCATGAAGGACGGCGACGTCGTGATGCACACGAACTACCGCCAGGACCGCGCCATCCAGCTCACGCAGGCGTTCGTCTGCGACGACTACGCCGGCGAGCGCTCCGCCCGCCCCAAAGTCACGTTCCTCGGCTTCACGCGCTACTGGGACGAGTTCGAGGACTACCTCCTCGGCGCGATGGGCGCCGGTGGCGGCATGGACAACCTGCTCGGCGAAGTCGTCTCCCGCGCCGGCATAAGGCAACTCCGCCTCGCGGAAACCCAGAAATTCCGCCACGTCACGTCGTTCTTCAACGGCAAATCCACCACGCCTTCAGAAGGCGAGGACCAGGTGGAGGTCAAGAGCCGCTTCGACCCCGCCACGTTCGCTTCGCATCCCGAGATGGACGCCTACAACGTCACGGACGAACTGCTCAAGCGTCTTGAGTCGAACCCCTACGGCTTCATCGTCGTCAACTACGCCAACTGCGATATGGTGGGCCACACGGGCGACCAGGCCGCCGCGACACGCGCCGTCGAAGTGACCGACGAGTGCATCGGCAAGATCCTCCCGCGCCTGATGGAACTCGACGCGCATGTGCTCATCTTCGCCGACCACGGCAACGCCGAACAGATGGTCGACTACAAGTCCGGCCTCGCGAAAACCTCGCACACGCTCAACCTCGTCGACTGCTTCTACGTCGCGAACGACGCGCCCGGCGTGCGCCTGACGCCGCTTGCGAAGCTCTCCGCCATCGCGCCCACGGCGCTCCAGATGCTCGGTCTCCCCGTCCCGCCGGAGATGACCACCCCGTCTCTCCTCGCCGGCAAGGAGCCCTGGTCCAAGACCGCCCTCGCGGTCTAAGTGGTAAAACAGGAGACAGGAAGCGCTCTAGCCGTGCTTTGCCGCGGCTAGAGCGTCAAGGAGGCGCGGCTGAAGAATGGCCTTCCCTCTTCCCTCTTCTACACCTGTATAAAATGCGGCTCGATGACGCTGTCGTCTTGGGGCGTGGCGCTTGAGGCGGCACCGGCGCGTTCAGAGTCGAGGCGGTCGGCGAGCGCCGTCGCAAATGCGACGAATTTCTCGAAAGCCGCTGGAAACTCCGCGGCGACGAGCCGCTCAAGCGCGAAAACCTCAAACGCGGCGATGAAACCCGTCTCCGGGTCGCGCGCGACGGCGGGCAGACCGTCGTGCATGAGGCCGAAACCGAGGTTAAGCAAATCCTCGACGAGCTTGCGCGACGGAGACGCCGGGAGATCGTCCGCGACAAGCGCCGAGACGACGAGCCTGTCGCCAGGCCCGTCGCGGCGGATGGTGAACGGCTGCTCGCCGATCATGATTTCGCACGAGTCGTCCCGGAACTCGAGCGGCAGCGCAAGATGGTTCGAGAGCACGGAAAGCGCGGCTTCGACAGCTCCGGTATTCATGCCGCCACCCCCTCCTTCTGGCCGGGATCGCGGATGAACTCGGAGCGGTCGATTTTGCCGTAGTGCTCTATGCACAAAAGCAGAGTGCCGAAACCCTTGTGGAGGGTGGATTCTGCATGTCCGCCTGCGCGGTGGCCCATGTCGTAGTCGAAGTTGTCGGTGAAGAGACGCCCGTTGAACATGATTTTGTTCAGATTCTCCTTGCAGGAAACGGAGACTTTCTGGCCGTCCTTCGGTTTTATGCCGCGCTCGACCATAGCCTCGATCGTCTTGGCGATGGCCGCCTTTGCCTTCGCAACGTCCACGATCTTGTCCTTGAATGTAAACTTGAGCATATGGGCGCAGCGAGCCGCTTTTGCGTCAAGGTCGGCAAGGACGTTCGCGGCCCTGTCGCCGCGCGAATGCTCGACGCCGCGGGCGAGCAGGAAGACGAGCCTCTCGCCGTCGTTGATTTTATCTTTGTAGGCGGCCGTGCCGAAGTTTGCAACGAAGCGCTTGAAGTTGACATCCGTGTCGTTGTCGTCGAGCGCCTCCGTGGTTATGATGTCGCGCATCACCTTGCGCACCGCCTCCTCGAACTTGTCGTCGGGCATGTCGATGCCGGAGTGGACCTCTTTGCGGACGGTACGCACGAGTTTCGCCATTTCGTCCGCGTTGCCGGAGAAGTACTTGGCGGCGTCTATCACGCCCTTCGCGCACATATCCTGCTTGGTGGCGAACTTCACTTTGCTTACGGTCCTCGTCTTGTTCTCGACCAAGCCCATGACGAGGGCGTCCTCCATGTACATGTCGACGAACTTGTCGAAGTTCTTGTCGATGTCGAAGGCGGAGACGGGTTTCTTGAACGGCTTGCCCTCCTTGTCCACGAGCGTGGTGACGGTCCACTTGTCGTTTTCTTTCGAGACGGACGTGATCGGTCGCAACGCGCCGCAAAGGTTCTCGTAAAGGGCGCTCTTGCCCTCGGCCTCGAGTTTCTTGCGGATGAGCGGAGCGATGTCGTCGTTCTTCGAAAGCAGGATTTCTTCCACCTTGTTCGTGATGCACGACTCTATCGCCTCGGCGTCCGTTATGCCGTCCGCGGCGCACTTGACGCGGACGGCGGCCTCGCACTCCTTGCGGGCGGCCTCGCGGAACGGCGCCTTCACCTCGTCGGCGAGCACGTTGAACTCGGCCGTGGCGCTGTAGGCGAGGTCGTCCTTTTCCTCCGAACGCCCGGCGGAGGCGATGTTCATCGCGCGTTCGATGTAGTTCTGGATATTGTCGGACTTGGCCTCGACGCAGGCGCCGTCCAGCTTGCGCAGGAAATCGATCGCCTGCGTGTTCTTGTCGGTCATGCCGTTCACGGCCGAGAGGAAGCCGTCGATCACGGTGTCGATCATGTTCAGGACGTAGCGCTTGATCTCCTGTTCGCTCTTGCCGACGTTGTTATCGGCGGTGTGTGTCATGAAACCGGCCGCGCAGACGAGGCGGTCGCATTCCATGCCGGATGGGATATTCGTGAGCTGATTGCGCAAGGCGGCAAGTTTACCGATTTCGCCGAGACGGGTGAGGAGTTTGGACATGTTGGGCGGCATCGTGTCGCCGGCGAGGATGCGCTCCAGGCGCTCCACGCCTTCGTCCGAGAGCGCGACGTACGCGTCCGGCATCGCGTATGCCTTCATGATCTCCTTTGGATACTGGATGCCGCCGGAGTCTATCTTCTCGCGATTGTCGTAGAGAATATCGATTATGCTGTCGATCGCCTTGTCCACGGCCCCGGTGTTGGGGTTGTTCTTGAACCCGCCGGCCTTCATCTGGTCCGCCACCATCGAGTCGTATTGCGCCTGGAGCGTCTGCGTGAAACGCGAGAGCGTGTTGGAGCGGAACAGGTTCGTGAACCAGTTGCCGCTCACGAAGCGGGCGTTCACCTTGCCGTCGGCGAACGTGACGTCGAATGTGTTGTGGTTCACTTGAATCCGCCCGTTCTGCGGCTTCACCCCATCGGCGGCGAGGAAGTGATCCTTGAACGATACGTTGGCGATTTTATCTACTGTCGGCATTGGCATGGCGCAAACTCCCTTCTTTATGTTCTGACACTCTGTATACACGGCACTCAGAGGAAAGTTACATACCAAACACCCCCTTCGCGCCGTATCGAGTGTATTATACAATTTGCGTTTTCGCTTGTCAATAGCGCCGCCGCTGGAGTTTACCAATTTTTCGATGTGCCGCTTCTAAAAGTAAACTTGATTTTGTTGAAGTTTACTTTTAGAAGCGGCACAGGGGATGAAAATCTTGCAAAAACGCTGGGTGTCCCTATTGCTAAATTGTCCTGGAAATGCTATAATTCCTTTCAAAAAGTGTGGGTGGACGCATGGATATGCCGTGTTACATTTGCAAGACGATTGCTTGCGGCATCAATCCGGCACAAGACGGTCGTTGTGACATCGTTTGACGGTTGGATCATTGTCGAGCAGAAAGTGAATAATGAATGACAACTCTACATCATGCGCACTTGCGCCTGCCGTAATAATTCCGGATTTCAAGAGGGATGAGGAAATCAATGACAGTCAATAAACAAAACAAGCTAAAGAAAAGTCGAAAGAAGCGTATCGATGCGAGCGAGTCTATCCAGCATTTGACAAGGTCAATACAATTGCTTTCTCGTGCCGACAGAGAGTTGCGCGATGTGGCAAAGCGACTGTCTTTTGCCACCGAAGATGTGCAATCAGAGATGGCAGCTCATGTAATCAGTAGAATTGGTGAGGCTTACGCTACACTAGAAGAGTTGCAGTACGAATTTTTGAAGGCGGTTCAGACATCACCAAGAAGGGATTGTTTCCCTCAAGAAGAACGTATTTTATCTCAAAACCTGAAAATGCCAAAGAGCTTGATTGCTAGGCGGAGGGAAAGACGAAGAAGGAACGGACTGAAACCTAAGGGGTGGAAGCTAAAGCCAACTAGTGAAGAAGAACGACAGAAATATATTGAATGGTTGAATAGTTACCTCAACCCGCAGAGGTATGAGGAAAAGATTCGGTCTGATGAGCGCGCACAGATAGAACGATATTATATGGAGAATTTTGGACTTAACCCATTGATATTTACGATGGCCGAGGCTTGCGGAGAAAGGCGATTGATAGTTCAATATGTCGCGAAAGAAAAGAAATGGACTTGTAAAGTAAAGTCGTTTGAAACCATGATGAAAAAAACGAGAGTTGAAAGGAAATGAAAACCGCCCCCTACATCCCGCCGTACAAGGTGAGCGGCAAGGCGATGAATCTGATCGCCGAAATCGCCGCCGCCATCGAACGGTACAGGATCATCCTCGAAGGCCCGGATGGCGTGCGGCTTCGCAAGATCAACCATGTCCGCACGATTCGCGGCACCACGGCAATCGAGGGAAATACGCTGACTGAGGCGCAGATAACGGATATTCTCGCCGGCAAGCGCGTAGCGGGGCCGCAGCGCGAGATCGACGAGGTCAAGGGCGCACACGCGGCCTACGAGTCGATAGAGTCGTTCAATCCGTATTCTATCGATGACCTCTTGAAGGCACACGGATTGATGACGAAGGGACTCGTAGACCGCTCAGGGAAGTTCAGAAACTGCAATGTAGGCGTGATGGATGGTGCTGGAAACGTCGTCCACATGGCGCCGCCTTTCGCCAATGTCCCCTCGTTCGTGAAAGACCTCTTCGCGTGGCTTGCCGACAGCGAAGACCCGGTGCTGATCAAGAGCTGCGTGTTCCACTATGAGTTCGAGTTCATCCATCCGTTCCCGGACGGCAACGGACGCACCGGGCGACTCTGGCAAACTGCGTTGCTCGGTACCTGGCGCAACGAGTTCTACGGTGCGCCTGTCGAAAACATTGTCTGGGCGCACCAGCAGGAATACTATCAGGCAATCCGCGCCTCGACCGCTGCCGGAGAGTGCGGGCCGTTTATCGATTTCATGCTCGACAAGATTCTGCGGACGCTCATGGCCAAGGGGAAGGCGTATGGGGCTGCCAACGAGAAAAGTAGTCAGAAAAGTAGCCAGAAAAGTGACCAGAAAATTCTTTCAATCATGAAATCAATGCCAGACATTACAATGGCGGAGATTGCCAATGCCACGGGTCTTTCAATTGCTGGTGTGAAGAAGAACATCCGCAAGCTGAAAGACGCCAACCTCATCCGCCGCATCGGCCCGGACAAAGGCGGCCATTGGGATATCGTTTGAGGGCTAGTTTTTTGGTATAATATCATCCAGAAAGTGAATGATTGATGAGAGATAAATCGACATCTAACGTCCTCACGCGCGACATTCTGGAATGGCACGTTCCGGAAGAGGTCCTTGCGGTCTTGCTGAAGGACCGCTCGACGGGGCGTAATCTCATCTGGGCGACGGACGACTATACCGCGCGCGGCAAGGGCTTTGGCGCGAACGGGTCGGCAATTCGGCAGTTGCCAACTGCCGAAATCGATTCAAACGGAACTCGTCACTTGTCGAGTGACGAAATTCGCTCTGCGGTAATATCCGAATTCGATAAAGATGCCGATATCGCATTTCCGAATTGTCACACGCTGTGTGACGAATTGAGTAGGTCGCACTACAACACTCTTATAACAGTTGAGAACGGAGGAATTAGACGTTCCAAAATAGGAGCTTGCTCCAATCAATCATCACTAATGACGAAAGGAATGTGAAGTGAAAAAGCATAGCGAAAAGGAATTGCGGAAGTTGCCCGCAGATGGAAAGATTGCGTATCTGATCAAGCCTATCTTGAAAGTGCTTCAGGACGCCGGTGGTCAGTTGGAGCGGTCCGAGATAAAGGAGCGCATAGCCGACATTGACGATCAGATTGCGGAATATGCAGAGGAAGTGAAGCAGTCCAAGAGGACGGGGAACACGTATAAGGAATTCAATTTCAAGTTCAACTTCGCCATCAAGGATCTGCTGTTCAATGACTTGGTGACGTTTACGCATTCGTCGCCTATCGTGCTGACGGAAAAGGGTGAGAATCTTGACTTGGACAAATTGGACGCCTGGACGATAATTGAGGCGTCGAGGAAACATTGGGAAGAACTCAGCAAAAGCAAAAAGCAGAAGACGTTCGATGTTGACGATAGCGAAGAGGAAACGCAAGGCGAAGAGAAAATCAAGGATGAGATTAACGATAAGTTGCTTGCCGCGATAGCGAAAATGTCACCGAAGAAATTCGAGGCGTTTTCAAGGGCGCTACTGACCAAAATGGGGGTCGAGTTCACCGAGAAAGGCGTTCAGGTCAGCAATGACGGCGGAATCGACGGATATGGTTACCATGTCGATAGGAGCGATTTCCGGACGACTCGTGTGGTGATACAGTGCAAACGATATAATGCTGGACCTGTCCGTGAACCGCAGATTAACGAGTTTCTGGGCGCAATGAACAAGTATCAGGCCGACTATGGCGTATTCATCACCAACGGAAGGTTCACGACTGCGGCGCGGACGGCTGCAAAAGAAGGCTCGCCCATTACGTTGATAGACGGCAACGAACTTGTGAAACTGGTCATACGATACCAGCTTTATCTCAAACCTGTTCAAACATACGTGCTGGATGAGTTCTATGATTCGGAAGAGTAAAATGCATAACGAAACGGGCGAATAAGAATGACAATTACGTATTTGATAGGTAATGGCTTTGACATCGGCCTGAAATTGAAGAGCGATTACAAAAGTTTCATGGATTGGTATTTGGCACGATCGGATATTGCCTCAGGAATGGAATGGGTCCGGCAAGAGATGCGCAGTCATCCCAATCAATGGAGTGACGCCGAGATTGCCTTTGGCAAATTGAAATTTGCAGAACATGGAGAAAATTCAGTAGCAATTTATAATCGGTGCTATGATGATTTTACAGAGGCTTTCAACTCATATTTGGTGGAACGCAATAAATTGTTTTCAATTCCTGTGTCTGAACGCCAAAAGGTTGCGGAGAGATTTTTGCGGCACATAATACGCATTGATGATTACATGTCTGCACAATGTAGGCAATATTATGCAGATCAGATGAATGTTCAATCGGTCGAACTGAATTTCATAACCTTTAACTACACGGACACACTTGAACAAATACTGAATTTTCATTCTGGACAAACTAATGAACACGAGATTCAATTGGTGGACAATAAGCCATTGAAGGTTATAGTTAAGAACATTTGTCATGTACATGGGACACTTGATGACGCTTATGTTTTTGGCGTTGATGTTCCAGGGCAAATTGACGACCAAGAAGTGCGTCGTTATTGCGAGCGAAATGGCGGCATGTTGAAGGCTCGAGCGGATGAAAAGTTGGGGTTGCTCAATCGAAAAAAAGGTGTTGACATTATTAATAGGTCAAATCGCATTATCACCTATGGATTGTCGTTTGGAATATCCGATACAAGTTGGTGGCAAGTCTTATTTAATGCCATTTTTTCTAAAGGGAAACAATTAGTCATATGTCCGTTTCGAACAGATCTTCCAGAACGACTAAGTGCGAAGAAACGGGGTGATGTTTATCTGGAAGAAAAACGTAGGGTTTTTAATTCTTTAATCTCCGCAGATCCAAAATTAGCCTTAAGAATCGAGGAAGTAAATCCACCCACTATAATTTCCTTGCGTCCAAGTAAAGTTCCTGATGGTTTGGGAAAGGTTCATTCTTGTGACTATTTTCGTTTGTCTGCGATAGCAGCAAAATACACCAACGAGAAGGTTTAGAACATGCATGCCGTATTTGATGAAATTGAGTAAGACGTATATGACTACTGTAATGATGGGTGTAGAACGCACCTTAGTGATGTTGGTGGCAGTGGCCGCGTTGAATCTATTTGCTGAAGGAGAGCCGAAAATGCCAACGCTAAATTGGATGGGTAGGGAAAAAGCGACGAAGGCCGTCAAGGAGGTCGTCATGAAGATTCTGCGCGAGGACAAGGCGATGGGGCATTTGTCTCACGCGGAGACGCGGAGAGGCGGAGATGGCGTCTCAGAAAATCTCCGCGACTCCGCAACTCCGCGCGACAATAATATTCTTGTTCATGGCGACAACCTGGAGGCGTTGAAGGCGCTGTTGCCGTTTTACGCGGGTGAGGTGAAGTGTATCTACATCGATCCGCCATACAACACAGGCTCCGCGTTCGAGCATTACGACGACAACCTTGAACACTCCACATGGCTCAACATGATGTACCCGCGCCTCAAACTTCTACGTGAGTTTCTGCGCGAGGACGGAAGCATTTGGATTTCCATCGACGACCGTGAAGGCGCGTACCTTCGCGTCATCTGTGATGAGATTTTTGGGCGGCAGAACTTCGTCTCGAACATCTCATGGCAGCGCACCTACTCGACACGTAACGATGCAAAGGGAATCGTCAACGAGGTCGAACATATCCTCGTCTATTCCAAGCGTGAGGGCTGGCAACCGAAGAAACTTGCGCGAACGGAGGAGATGGATGGCAAATACAAAAATCCAGACAATGACCCGCAAGGAGCTTGGACGAGTAGTGACGGTTTTGCGCCGGGTGCTGGAACGCATCAGGGCATGGTCTATGCGATTCAGAATCCTTTTAGTGGAGAATTGATTTATCCTTACGATGGCGCTTGCTGGCGATACGAACAGGAAACGATGCTGTCGATAATGAGTGGATGGGCGGAATATGAACTGCGAGATATAGATGACGCGGAGAAGCGCGCGGCGATTTGCGGCGTGGGCGTTGACGAGGTTCGCAATGGCGTCAAGGCGATCATGCTTTCACAGCCGTTAGACGAGTCAAAGAAGTCCGCAATGGGAATATTGAAACGCGGGCAATGGCCGAAGTTCTACTTTACGAAGAACGGCAAGGGCGGCATCCGTCGTAAGACTTATCTTTCCGCCGTTGGCGACGTGCCACCAACGAATCTGTTTGAATACAAGGATGTCGGTCATACAGACGAGGCGAAGAAGGAAGTCCTGAAGGTGTTTGACGGGCAGTCGCCGTTTGCCACGCCGAAGCCGGAGCGTTTGATTAAGCGTGTGTTGGAGATTGCGACGGACGAGGGCGATTTGGTTCTTGATTCGTTCTTGGGAAGCGGAACTACGGCGGCAGTTGCGCACAAGATGGGACGGCGGTGGATTGGCATTGAGATGGGCGAACACGCCAAGACGCATTGTGCAGTCAGGTTGAAGAAGGTCGTGGACGGCGAGCAGGGAGGAATCTCCAAGGCGGTCAAGTGGAACGGCGGCGGCGGGTTCCGCTACTACGAGCTTGGCGAGGCGATCTTGGACGAGAAAGGGCAGCTTTCCGAGTCGATACCATACGATGTTCTTGCGGCACATATCTGGTGGCAGGAGACGGGAACGGCGTGGAACGCAAGCACGGGCGCTAAAGGAACCTTCCTCGGCATTCATGACGGCGCAGCGTATGCGCTTCTGTATAATGGTATTTTGCATGACAGGAGCGTCAACGGCGGGAATGTGCTGACGCGGCAGACACTATCCGTCATCAAGGACGACCTTGGCGGCGCTGACTACAACAAGCTTGTGGTGTATGGCGAGGCGTGTCGTCTGGGCGATTCGAAACTTGTAGCCGAGAAGATTGAGTTTCGTCAGACTCCATACGATGTTGTGACGAGGAGGTAAGAAAATGACTTTAAAGGATTACCAAAAAGACACGCTCAAAGTCCTTAGGGCATTTTTCAGCGCGCTTGACACGAAGACACCGGAAGAGGCGTACAAGGAAATTACCGGATCTTCGCTTGACATGATGAAGCGGCTTGGAGTCCAGCGAGGATATGCGAGAACATCACTCGACACGCCTACTGTCGCCATAAAGGTTCCTACGGGCGGCGGCAAGACCATCATTGCCGCCCATGCCGTAAAACTCATAGCCGAATGTCAAGATCGTGAATACCCATTTGTCATCTGGTTCGCGCCGACAGATACGATTCGGCGGCAGACGGCAGATGCGCTAAAGAAACCTAAGCATCCCTATCGGCAGGCGTTGGACGAGGCATTTGCGGGCAATGTGTGCATCTTAGATCTTGACGAAGTATCCATGATAACGCCATCGGACATTGCGAACAACGCTTGTCTGGTGGTCGCTACAGAGCAGGCGTTCGTCAAGAAGGACAAAGAGAAATACAATGTCTATAAGCACAGCGAGAGTTTTGAGTCGCATTTCGCCTCTATACATCTCGCTCCCGGCATGGATGCGCAGGATGAAGACGCGACGCAGCCGAAATTTTCCTTTGTAAACCTTGTTCATAGCCGCCGTCCCATTGTCATTGTGGACGAGGCGCATAAAATGGTGAGCGAGCTTTCAAAGGAAACGATTACGAGGTTGAATCCCAGTGCGGTGCTGGGCTTGACCGCGACACCGGAGAAGGGGAACAATACACTTTACAGCGTCAATGCAAGTGAACTCTTTGACGCTCAGATGATCAAGCTCCCGATTGAACTTACGGAGTTTCGCGACCAGTGGGAGCAGGCCGTGTTTGCTGCAATAGCTAAACGTCAAGAACTGGAGCGTCTGGCGGACAGTGAATTGGCGAAAGGGCAGGGCGGGTATCTGCGTCCGCTTGTTCTCTTTCAGGCCTCTAAAGTGAATGGAGATGTTCCGGTCGCAATGCTTAAGTCGTTTCTGATAGACAAGGCAAAGGTCGGGGAATCCGAAATTGCCATTGTCACCGGAGATCAGAAGGAACTGGACGGCATAGATGTCACAGATCCGAAATGTCCAGTAAAGTACATCATTACGGTTCAAGCGCTCAAGGAGGGATGGGATTGCCCTTCGGCATACGTGTTGTGTTCGGTTGCCAATATCACCAGCAATACCGATACCATCCAATTGCTTGGTCGCGTGATGCGCCAGCCGGGAGCCAAGAGGCGCAAGACTCCTCAACTGAATCGCGCATACGCATTTGTCTTGAGCAAGGCGTTTGGGTCGGCAGCAGGGGAATTTACTGAAGGACTGAGAAAAAAGGGTTTCGAGGAAACCGAGGCGATAGGCGCAATAATTCCAGTGCCGCAGACCCTTTTCGAGGAAGACGAGGACGACGAGAATCTTTTCAACCAGCCTGGCAGCATCATCGTAAACAGCGATGTTTTCGAATCCATTGCGCAGTCATTGCCGACTGACGTGGAGATATTGCCAAATGCTGATGGTTCAGGACAGATTGCAATAAAGGCAACCATATCTGAAGAGTCTGCCGCGAAGGTGGCCAATCTTCTTTACGAGAAAGGCGAAACGAAACTTGCGGTTCAGTTCCTGAAGAAAGTCGCAAAGAAGAAATCCGAGGAATCCGAGCAAATCCCGGCCAAGTCCCTAAAGATACACTTCCCGAAACTTTGTGCGATTGTCCAAGGGGAGTTGTGCTTTGATGGCGAAGAGGCGGCGGAGGTTGCAGGTGATGATCTTGGCAAAGAACTGGAATTGTCTCACGCCGTGCTTCCAGACGGGGAATTTGAAATCAAGGAAGAGGGTGATACTTTCGTGCTTGAACTAAACGGCAATGAAATCAAGCAGCAGCATATAGCGGAGCAGATGACATTCCTTCAGGAGGTCAAAACGGATCTTTCGCCAGGTGATGTAGTCAATGAGATATCCGCCATTACTCGGCACAGGACTGTCACGCCTGCGATCATGCATGGTTGGATAGCAGGTATTGTGAACCATCTTGTCGTCGTGAAAGGTTTCAAGCCGGCACAGATATATTGTTTCCGTTATAAACTGCGAAACTGCTTGGACGCGCATGTGGCCAGTGCCACAAGGTCTGTCCGCGAGAAAGCGTATCAGGCGGTTTTCTTTACCGAGAGCAACCCTGTGGAACTCAATGTAGACAAGGCGTTTACACTTGACGATGGCCTTTATTGCAGTCAATCGATGCTTAAAGTTTACCGTGGGCATTATCATTTCAACAAGCACTTTCTAGGGGCGCACCGCATCCCTGAGTTTGATGGGCAGTTGAAGTATGGGGAGGGGGAGGAGTTCGAATGCGCAAAGCTTATTGATGCACATAAAAAGGTCAAGACATGGTTGCGAAACCTAGACAAATGCGATGAGTCGTTCTGGCTCCCGATTGCCCATACGCGGTTTTTCCCTGATTTCATCGGCATTCTTGACGACGGACGCCTTTTCGCGGTGGAATACAAGGGAGAGCAACTGAGAAACAAGAAAGACACATTGGAAAAGGACGCCGTGGGACGTCTCTGGGCGGCTAAGTCCGGCGGCAAATGTCTTTATGCGACGGTCTACATCAAGCAAAACGGACTTGATGTCAAAGGGCAGTTGGATAAACTTTTTGGAGGATAATGTGTGATGGGAATTTTCAAGTCGTTAATCAAATTATTCAAAGGAGGCAACCATGCCGAAAGAGCTGAAGAACGTGTTTCTGGAGGGTATGGATGTGAGCGTCGAATCATTTATTCGTTCCCGTCCATCCGAGAGCGAGCCATATCTGATATCTGCGGTATTCGAATGCTTGCGGCAGCATGCGCCGATGAACGAAGCCGAGATTCTAGGCAGATGCCGCCGGATCCGATACGCAGAGAGAGCGACGCATTGATAGCCGCCGCGAAGATGACGGGATGTTTTGTTGAAACGGCCTCTGTCCCAGGCACGCGCTACACGATACGCACGGGCGAAAGCGAGGTGCGGCTTGTCCAAAAGGAGCAACTGTATTACAAGATCAAGAATCCGTTTGCCAAACTACACCTCAAAAAGCATCCGCCAGAGTATGTGTTGTTTGAGCACGTAGTCCATAATATTCTTTTCCCTGATTGCCGACTTGAATTTCTTGGTGTTGCAGAGGAACTTCATGAAGCACGGCTTGTATTTCGACAACAGGCCGTGAGGGCGGATGCGCGCCCTGATGACAGGCAGATTGCCGAACATCTTGGCCGGATCGGGCTGAGACCAGAGGGGCGATATGCCTTTGCCAACGATTATGTGCTTGTGACAGATGTCGAACAGGACGGCGACAATGTCCTGCTTGATGACAATGGTCAACTCAGATTCATAGATCCGATTCTGGGATTTAAGCAGTCTTTGCTGCAGAAACTCTTTGCCGCACTTGTTGATGAATCGGCGATGTCCCCTCTCGTCTACAAGCTCTATGGCTTGACCGACGATGAGATTGCGA
>DFGB01000074.1:16437-22863 GCA_002371135.1 Verrucomicrobia bacterium UBA3761
CCCCCCCCCCCCCCGCCAGAACCAGCAAATGACGAGGTGCTGGAATAATGACTATGGAAGGATGAATGTATATGAGCAATAAACAGGCATACGTGATATTGTCCGAAATTCAGAGACAGTTGTGGTCTGGCCATGCTTCTGTAATGATTGGAAGTGGGTTCAGCCGTAATGCAGATCGAGCGTCATCAACAATATCATATCCGCCTGATTGGAATGAATTGGCAAGAAAATTTGTTGATCGGCTCTATCCCGACTCAATAGATCAAGATAAGAATGCTATTCTTGGAAAAAAAGGCGTTCTCCAACTTGCACAGGAGTTTGAAGCCGCATTCCAGCGGACAGCACTTAATCGTTATGTCAAGGAGTTGATTTGCGATGAAAATCTGATACCCAATAAGCTGTTCTCACGACTCTTGGAATTACCTTGGAATGAAGTCTTTACGACAAATTATGATACCCTCTTGGAGCGTGCCGCGCGAACTGTTCTTACGCAAAAGTATGATGTTGTGTATTCGTGCAAAGATCTTGCCTTTTCAGATTCACCAAGGATAATTAAGCTTCATGGTTCGTTCCCTACGGATGCGACACCATTAATTCTTACAGAGGAGGATTATAGAACATATCCAGTCAAGTATAGCCCATTTGTAAATACAGTCCAACAGACACTGATGGAAAATGTCTTGTGTCTGATCGGTTTCTCTGGCTCTGACCCTAATTTCTTGAAATGGATTGGGTGGGTAAGGGACAACCTTGGGGAGTCCATGCCTTCAATATACCTTATTGGGTTTATGGATTTGACAGATGCTGAGAGGCGAGTTCTTGAATCAAAAAGAATAATTCCCGTTGACTTATCGGAATTGACTTCAGGAGATACCGATGGGTATTTTAAAGCGTTTGATGAGGCCTTTAAGATACTTGAAACGCGGCCAGTATTTCTAGAATGGAATCCTGCTGATATTTTTGGTCTGCCGCAAAATAAGTCCGAAGAGATAGTCGCAGAGATCAAAAAGTTAGAGCAAAATAGGCAGGCATACCCGAACTGGATAGTGATGCCTTGGAAACTTCAAGAAAAGATGTTTATTTCGACAGAGCGCGCTACACAGGATTTGTCATATATTGAATCATTGCCATCACCATGGGATATAAAAGGACTGTATGAGCTGAACTGGAGAATGGAACGTTGCTTACTTCCAATACGTAATGAACTTATAGAGACATATCAACGGATACTCCAAAAATATGAAGCCAAAATTTCTGAATCCTCACAAGATTACGACCATGAGATAAAGAATGTATGGCGCGAACTCGTATTTGCAGTTTACCGCTGGTGCCGAGAAGAGAGTCAAATTCAAGAAAGAATGCAATTGGAGCGCGTGCTAGAGTCGGTTTCAAATGATGTGGAGTCGAAGAATAGATTGTGCCAAGAGCAGGTGATGTGGGCATTTACATTACCAGACGTGCAAATGCTTGATGCTGCGATGGAGAAGTGGGACAAAACACCTCGTCCCCCTTTGTGGGATGTCAGGTATGCTGCTTTTCTATGTGAAACTGGAAATGTTGAAAGAGCCGTTCAGATATATGAGACAGTGTTGTCAACAATTCGGCCAAATATCCCCAAAGGTAAAATTAAGAGTGATTTCTTCTTGCTAAGTCTAGAGGGAATTATATTGACCGCGTTGTCAAATGCACACTCAAGCGAGCATATTCGTAAACACAATACGGTTCAGAGGCAATTTGGGTTGGAGTATCATCATCGGCTTGAAGAGTTAGCAACGATGGAATGTGACCCTAATGTGCAAATTGCCAATCTCGCAATGTTAATGTCTGCACCTCAAGTTCGAGAGGTTGGAGAGTTTAAGTCACGCGCATTTGACATGGTGACGCGTTCTTGGAAGATGAAATATGGATGGTCTAAAGACAGTAGAAGGGGATATCAATTTGCTCGATTTATTGAAGACATTTCCATCCCATTGCATGTTGGACATGTGGTTAATGATATTACGTCTTCGGCACCTGGTTGCATCTTGCGGTTGGCTGATCGTTCACCAGCATGGGCGTTATCGCTATTCAATAGAATTGGGCCAAGTGAGAAAGCATCTGCCGAGGCTTTCATTAGTCAGCGAAAAGAGTATTTATTGTCCAATGAACAGGTAGATGCAATTATTGAACAATATTCTAAACAAATCAGATATCTGATAGAGAAATGTTCTGACCATTTGAAATCGACATCTACGAGTGTTCATAGGCGTATGGCAATGGTGATGTTTGAAATTCTTTCAAGATTGACCGCAAAGGCATCACCTAAATCGTTATCAACACTTCTGGAGCTTGGTGCATATATTGAGAAGGCGGCAATCTCTGATTATGATATTGTCTTTAAGGATATCCACATTTTTTATCACAGAGTTATTAAGTCAATGTCTCCTGATTTGCTGTTTCAGCATTTGGAGTTGTTGCTTACAATTGGATTCCCACCTCAAAAGTGTTATTGGAGATTTTGGCAAAGCCCGTTGGTATCGGTGGATTGGCAAGGCTTTAAGAAGGCTCCGGAGGATTGTTCCGAGGCGGTAGTTAGCCTGATGAATGCCGATATTCAAACCCTTTTGTCTGACAATATATTTGAACGAACGGCAGCTTTATTGTCATTAAGGATCTGCATGGATTTAGGCATTGCTACAGAGGAACAGAGAAGTCAAATCGCGCAGAATCTTGTAGCTCATGTTGGGGCTGATGGACTGCCTTTAGTTAATAGGTTCTATAAACACGCATTTTTATCGCTTCTGGAACCTATCGTTCCAAGGGATGTTGTCGCAAATACTATAAAGAAATCGTTTCTTGGGTTTGATTTCGTGGCGCTGACAGATGAGGATGTCAAGAACAACAACTGCAATTCAATTCCTCGAATTGAAAATTATGCGTATTCAATTTTATCTACATCATCCACCGTTCATTCGCTTCCAGCGAATCACATCGAACTCTCGCATAAAGAATGTCAGACGTTATTTGATAACCTGCAAGTAGGCTTAGAGAAGTCATTGGAACGCGCGAGGTCGGCACCACTTGTTGAGTGGACATTTTCGTCTGGCCTTAAACAACGAATGAGACACGAATTGTTCTTCTACGATAGAATACTAGGAGAGGTCATTGTTCCGCGCCTGCCCAAGAACTCGCGTGCCAAAGTTGCGCAGTGGATTTGTGAATTTGAAGAGAGAAGTTCATTCTTGTGTGCGCGTGTGGCGCTGGAATTATACAGCGAAAAAGGCGGTAAAGAATTGGCTCTTGATGTCTCTACGTCGTTTGCCGCAGAGGATGTCGATGTGATAAAAAGCGGATTTCGAGCCTTTTACAATTGGTGCTGTATCGCAAAGACAAAACGATTGCCGATGCCTGTTGAAGTTCTTCGCGACGCAGTGAATGTTGTTGCCTTGCGGGATGGGGATGCTTTTTTCAGTGCCTGCGAAAATCTGGGGAAAGTGATTCATTGTTTTCCCTTCCCAGAAGGTATTGAACAGTTTCTTCTTTTGCAACTTGATAAGCTAATAGACTTGACAACATACGACAATCCTTCTACTCGGTTTGATAACGAATTTAGAGGCGATTATCGTGCTTCCGCGGCAAACTTGGCAAATCAGATTTACAAAGAGTTTCTTTCGCTAAAACGGAGCATCCCCCCAGTGCTTATCAAATGGAAAGAAATCTGTATGTCAAGTCATGAACTTGTTTCAGTCCGTCAGATGTGGAGTGAGACTCAAGATGTTGCACAATAAGGTGTCGGACAACGTTTTATATGGACGACCAATCCAAAGACTTGGAGTAAAGGAGAAAACGATGAGTACTCTTAAAATCAGTAAGCATTCAGATGTGCCGACGGCGCTAGACCTTGTGAAAGAGGAGGTTGACAAGGAGTCGCGGCGCATTTTCTCCGCTGGCGGCGACGCTTTGAAGGCGGGGAACATCAAACCGGCGAAGGAGGCGATTGCGTACGCCGAGAAACTTGCCGAGTTTGTGAAGAAGATCCAGAAGCTCGGCGATGAATGGAAGAAGCTCGAAGCGAAGATCGACGCCGCTGCGCCTGAAGTGAAAGAGATCGTCCTGCCCACAAAACCGCAGAAGGGGCACAAGACAGGTTATAAGCGAAATGTGACGCATGTTTCGCCCAAGACCAATTTCACGGTAAAATTCCCAGACGGGAAGGTCATTGCCGATTCAAAAGCCTTTCGGGTGATGGCTAAGGCGATTGAGGCGATTGGGGCGGATAAGGTTGCCGCGCTTGGCGTCTTGTGCGGCGGCGAACCCCTTGTAACCCAAGACAAGTCTCAGCTCAAGAAGCATCCGTCTGCTGTTGCCGAGATTGCAGGCGGTTGGTTCGTGAAGACGCATTCCAATACTGCGGCCAAGATCAACTACATAAAGCGAATCGCCAAAGCCCTAAAGGTCAAGCTTGTCGTGACGAAGGTGTGATGAGCTTTATTATGGGATAGAAGTTCAAAGGGCAAATGCCAATGAAAAAGAGCGAGTTCAGAGAATGCGATATCTACGCCGCGAGGATTGCGGCGCTGAGGCCGTTTCCGAAAGAGACGTTGAAGTCGTTGCGCGAATACTACCGCGTAGGACTCACCTACACGAGCAACGCCCTTGAGGGCAACTCGCTCACCGAGAGCGAGACGAAAGTCGTCATCGAGGACGGACTCACCATCGGCGGCAAACCGCTGAAGGACGTTTACGAGGCGACAGGCCATGCGAAGGCATACGACTTCCTCTATAAGCTGACGAAGGACGAGCCGGTTGCGGAGGATGACATCCTCAAAATCCATCGTCTATTCTACGGACAAATCGACAAGGACAATGCCGGTGTATGGCGGAAAGTCCGGGTCTTCATTTCCGGTTCGCACCGCGTCTTGCCTGTGCCGGAGAAGGTGCCAGTGCTGATGGCGGAATTTGCCCGATGGATGGCGGCCAACGAGGGGCGGTTGCATCCTGTCGAGTTTGCCGCGCTTGTCCACCAAAAGTTTGTTTACATTCATCCCTTTGTGGACGGGAACGGCCGCGTCGCCAGGCTTTTGATGAACCTTGCTTTGCTCAGGGCCGGTTGGTCGCTTGCAATCATTCCGCCAATCTGCCGTCATGAGTACATTGCGACGCTGGACAAGGCCGGACGGACTCCCGCGCCGTTCGTGCGATTTATTAGTGATCGCGTCTGCGAGACGCAGAAGGAGCTTCTGCGACTGATGGGGCAATCCATCGCATTAGATGGTGAGGGAGTAAAACGTGCAAATGATGAGGGAGTAAATGAGGGAGTAAATGCACTTTTGAATGTAATCGCGACCTACCCTGGGAAACGGGCGAATGAACTGGCAACCTTGATCGGGAAGAGCGTGCAGACCGTCGAACGATATGTACGGACATTGAAGGATTCCGGCAAGATTGAATTCCGCGGCGCACCAAAGAACGGCGGTTATTTTGCCATCTGACATGACGATGAACCTCCAGATGATCGGCAATGCGGCGCTACTCGACCTTTCGGACAAGGTGGCGTTCCTTTCGTCGCGGCGGATCTCGGCCGCCGACGTGCTGAAGTGCTACGAGTGGGCGGAGAAGATTCGCGATGCCGAAACGTGCGTCGTCAGCGGATTCCAGAGTCCGCTGGAAAAGGACGTGCTCAAGTTCCTTCTTCGCGGCAGGGTGCCAATCATCCTTGTCCTCGCCCGTTCGTTGTGGAAAACCATACCAGAAGAGTTGCGCGATCCCGTCGGTCTTGGTCGACTCCTGATCGTTTCGCCTGTTTCCGCCACCCGTGCCTCCGCCGCTACCGCCACCGCCCGCAACCGCTGGATTCTCGCCAACTGCACGTCCCTCGTCCTTGGCTCACTTGATCCCGGCGGCAGTCTTGCAAGGCTCGTCGCCACGTTTCCAGTTGCCAACATGATATGTTTACAAGGAGAGGCGAGAGGGACTGGCCCCATCGGTTGAATAGAAGAGGTGAAATAGAGACTATGGCGATGCCGCAGAGAGACGACACGATAGAGGCGATCAAGCGACTTGACGCCTGCGGACGCTTGCGCGCCCTTCTTTTGAAGACCGGCTTGCATCTCTTACTCTTGAAATGTGTTCCATCTTGTAGGCATACTCCTTGCGAATCTCTGTCGGGTCGACAAGGATGAGCGTGTCTTTTTTGACATGCTTGGCGCCATCGGCCAGAATCGCCGCAGACGTCTTCGCTTCAATCTCTTCGCGTTCAAGATTGCGCGAGAGTCTTTTTTTCCGTCTGGAGTGGTGCGATGTCGTCATCTATCGCACGCACAATAGATGATAGTTTGGTGTCGCCGGAGGCCTGAATTCCGTATGTGGCTTCACGCAAGAACCTCGTCAGCGGTTTTGAAAAACGGGTAAAAATTTTACTCAAAAAATCACTACCATGCAATAGAT
>DFGB01000074.1:23033-29279 GCA_002371135.1 Verrucomicrobia bacterium UBA3761
AGAGGAAAGGAGCTACTCTTTTTTAAAAAAACGCGCGAGGCCACGACAAACATCGAGCGGCATAGAAAAATGGGTAAACTCCAGGCCACGGCGTTCTTGACAAACGCGGCCCATAAACGATACAATATGACGCGACGGCAAGAGCCCTCAACCCTCAAAACCAGATACATCAAGGAAGCACAATGTACGGAAACTTTACATACTACAACCCGACCCGTCTGCATTTCGGCGAGAATGCGATGGAATTTCTCAAGGAGGAACTTGCGGCGTTCGGGCCGACGGTCCAACTATGCTACGGCGGCGGCTCTATAAAGAAGAACGGCATCTACGACCAGGTCGTATCCGTGCTGAAGACCGCAGGGAAGACGATCGTAGAAGACGGCGGCGTGATGCCCAACCCGACGCTCGAAAAACTCATGGACGGCGCGGCTAAGGCGAAGACGAACAACGTCGATCTCATACTCGCCGTCGGCGGCGGCTCGACGATCGACTACGCCAAGGCGGTGAGCGTTTCAGCATGGTGCGAAGAAGATCCGTGGCAGAAGTATTTCACGCGATTCGAAGAGCCCTCCTGCCGCGTCATCCCCGTCGGCAGCATCCTGACGATGGCCGGCACGGGCAGCGAGATGAACGGCGGGAGCGTGATCACCAACCGCGCCGCGAATCTCAAAGTCGGCAAGGTGTTCGGTCCGGCCGTTTTCCCGAAGTTTTCGATTCTCAATCCGCGCTTCACACTCACGGTGCCGCGCCGCCAGATGGTGTCCGGCATCTACGACATCATGAGCCACATCATGGAGCAGTATTTCAGCGGGACGGACGACGCGACGAGCGACTACATCGCCGAAGGGCTCATGCGCTCGCTCGTCGTCTCCTCGCGCGCCGCGGTGAAGGACCCCGGCGACTACGAGGCCAGGAGCAACATCATGTGGACCGCGACGTGGGCGCTCAACACGCTCATCGCGATGGGCAAGTCGACGGACTGGGAGGTGCACATGCTCGGCCAGGCGGTGAGCGCGCTCACGGACGCCACGCACGGCATGACGCTCGCCGCCGTGTCGCTTCCGTATTACCGTCTCGTCAAGCCGTACGGGCTCGAGAAGTTCGTCCGCTTCGCGAAGAACGTATGGGGCGTTGCGGCGGACGGCAAGAGCGACGACCAGATCGCGGACGAAGGGCTTGCCGCGCTCGAGGCGTGGATGCGCGAGATAGGAGTTTCGATGAACATCACGGAACTCGGCGCGACCGAGGCGATGATCCCCGAGCTCGTGAAAGCGACGTTCCGGCTCGACGGCGGCTACAAGCAGCTCACAGAAGAGGAAGTCGCGGAGATATTCCGCCAGAGCCTGTAGAACGGCGCAGGGAGGAATGCAGCGATGAACGTAAAAGAATTTTCAAGGAGATGGGCCAGGGCGGCCTGTGCGCTCGCGCTCGCCGTCGCCGCGGGATGCGGCGAGGGCGGCAGGGAGGCGGCGGGAAAAGCGAACCCGACCTTCCTCCAGCTGGCGAAGGACAGGTACTCCGTCCGCTACTACGCGAAAACGCCCGTCGAGCAGGAGAAGATCGACGCCATACTCGAAGCCGCGCGCGTCGCGCCGACGGCCAAGAACCTCCAGCCGTTTCAAATCTTCGTATTGAAAAGCGAGGAGGCGCTCGCCAAGATCAACAAACTTTCGCGCTGCGCCTACAACGCGCCCGTCGTCTTCCTCGTATGCTACGACAAGGCGAAAGCCTGGGTCAGCCCGTTCGACGCCGGCGACAACTCCGGCGTGATGGACTCGACGATCGTCGGCACGCACATGATGCTGGAGGCGGCGGAGCTCGGGCTCGGTTCGTGCTGGGTGAAATTCTTCGACCCCAAGGAAGTCGCCGCGGCGTTCGACATCCCGGCAAACCTCGTGCCGTCGTTCCTTCTCGACGTCGGCTATCCGCAGAAGGGAACCGCGCCGAACAAGATGCATTTCGAGCGGCGCGAGGTGAAGGATTTCGCCACATACAAGTAAGACGGCGGCTGGCGGTTGAAAATTGCGCAACGGCGGCGTTTGGATTGAAATGAACTTTTTCGATTGATTCTGCATTCTATTCTTATTGAGGGCCCATGGCGCCCCGGTAGGAAATGGAAGTCTGGCAGGAGATCGCGAAAAACGCCGAACGTGGCGCCCAAAGGCTTGTCGCCGAATATGGCGACAGGCTTTATGCCGCTGCCACGTTTTTATGCCATGACGACGGCGACGCGGAAGATCTTGTGTTCAGGACGCTCGCCCGGGCCGTCGACAAGATACGGCAGTTCAAGCCGCCGGGGGATTTCTTCGGCTGGCTTTATACGATTCTTCTGAACTTCCGCAGGATGGACGTGCGCAAGAACAGGCCCGATATCGTGCTTGTCGGCGCGCCTTGCGACCTGCCCCAGATTCCGGGCGGCGGAAAGGACGAACATGCCGGGGAAATACGCGAGATGGTCCGCCGGCTGCCGTCGCAGATCCGGGAAACGGTGGTTCTCAAATATTTCACCGGGATGTCCATAGAGGAAATCGCGGAAGCGCTTTGCATTCCGCAGGGCACGGTGAAGTCGCGGATTTTCACGGCCAAGCGGATGCTGGCGGAGGAATTCAGGAAACTCGATCGGAAAGGGCGTGGCAATGAATGACGAAGAACTGGACGCGGCGATAGCCGCGCGTTTCAAGGCATACGAGGCGAAGATGCGCCTCGCCGGCGATTTCAAGGGGCGCTTCGTCTCTTCGGTGCGGCGGAAGCGCGCGATGCGGCGTCTGGTCCTGGCAGGATTCGCCGGCGCCACGGCCGCTGTTTGCGCGGCGTTCGCGCTCGTCGCCAAGAAGGATGCCGTCTGCTGCGACGCGCGCCCCGCGCTGGCGGCGCGCTCCGCCCCTGCAAGCGATGACGAACAGGCGTCCTGCTTGATGCTTCTGGGGTATCTGCGGGAGTGTTTCCGCCGCTCCAGATCCGTGCGGCGGAAGGAAGAGGAGTGACGCGGCCGCGGCAGAATAGATTTGCAAAAAAAGAAAGGAATAAATACATATGGCGACAAGAATCATCATAATAGTAGGAATCGCGGCGGCCATCGTGGCCGGCATGTACTTCTTCGGGAAGTGCGCGGACAAGGGGAATGCCGGCGCCAAGGCGGCGTGACGGCGAAATGCCAGGCTCGCAGCCGAACAAGGAGGCGATCTCATGTATCCCGACATCCCGGCCGGACTCGCAATCGCGTTCGTCGTCGCCGGCCTGTGCGTTCTGGCGTGGAGCGCCGACCGCTTCGTCGAAGGCGCCGGGGCCGTCGCCCGCGCTCTGGGCGTATCGCCGTTCATCATCGGCATGGTGATCGTTGGCTTTGGCACGTCCGCTCCGGAACTTGCCGTTTCCGCGCTGTCCGGATTGTACGGCCACTCCAACCTCTCGCTCGGCAACGCCTACGGCTCGAATATCTTCAACATCGCCGCGATCCTCGGGATCGCCGTGTTGATCCGTCCCGTCGCGGTGCGTCCCGTCATCGTGTTCGGGGCGGTGCCGATGTTGCTCGCCGCCTCCATCGCCTCGTGCATGTTCGCCTGCCTTGGCGGTGGATTCTCGTGCATGGACGGACTCCTGTGCCTCGCGCTGTTCGCCGTCCTTCTCCCTGCGTACTGTTTTATCGACAAGAAGGGGAAGGCCCCGGCAGACGGCGAATCCGCCGGCGCGGCATCGTGCCGCCATCCATGCCTTGCGCTCGCGGGAGGGCTTGTGCTGCTGGTCGCGTCGTCGCACATCCTCGTCTGGGGGGCCGTCGGGCTCACCCGCGCCTCCGGCGTTTCGGAATTGCTGATCGGGCTGACCGTCATCGCCGCGGGCACTTCGCTGCCCGAGCTTGCGTCGGCCATCGCCTCCGCCCGACGCGGCCAGAACGAGCTCACGCTCGGCAACATCATCGGCTCCAACTTCTTCAATGCGCTTGCCGTCGTCGGCGTCAGCGGGGCGATATCGCCGTTCAAAGACGTTTCGCCGTTTGTTTTCGTGCGAGACTTGCCTGTCATGGTTCTCCTGACGCTTTCCATCGGAATTTTCGGAGTCGATTTCAAAAACCCTCGATCGCCAGGGACCATCACCCGCCCCTGCGGCATCGTCTATCTCGCGGCGTTCATAGTCTATCTCGTCGTCCTCTTCCGGCATGAATTCGTTTGAGCGCGTTACCGCCCCGGATGCTTGCCGCGACCGCTTGGCGTCTAATTTCATTCTCTGCGCCAACCGCGCCCCTTCTCTGCGCCAAGCTAGCCCCGTGAATCGCCCACGGGTGCAAAACGCGCAGCGCGGCTAAAGTAGCGCCTCCCTGTCGCCAGAGCGCCCGCTGCAACAGCAACCGGGAAGGTCCGGGCTTGTCGCCGTGCGAGGCGCGGTCCTCTTCCATCTTCCCTCTTCCCTCTTCCCTCTTCAGCGAGAATATGGTATAATACTGCATATGGAAAATGTCAGAGCATCGTTAGCGAAGGTCATGGACCTCGTCATAGGCGCATCACTAGGCGTGGTGGCGCTTGTCCTTTATTATTCCACCATGGCGCATTACGCGTTTCCCGGCGAGAGTGCGCACTTGATGGCGGTGTGGCGAGGATTGGATTTCTCCACGGAGACCGAGTATCCGCTATTCGCATGGTTTGCGAAGATGTTTGGCGCCACGAACGCGCTTGCGCCGATTCTGGGCGTGGCGGCCGTGGTGCTCGTCTATCTGCTCGCGGTGCGGTTCCTCGGGCGCTGGATCGAAGTCGAAAATCCGGCAAGGGCGTCGCTCGTGCGCAGGACGGGTGCGGTGACGGCGGCGGTCGTGTTCATGCTGACGCCTGCGGTGCACGAGGCGGCGACGCATCTCGAGCCGCGACTCTTCGACACCGTATGGGCGCTCGCGATTCTCGCGCTTTTGACCTCGTGCGCAACGCTCCCGCGCTGGGCCGGAATGGCGATCGCGATCCTTGCCGGCGCGATGACGGGCTTCGGTCTTGGCGATTCTCCGCTCTTTGCAGCGCTGCTGCCGCTTTTCCTTTTCACGCTGTGGGGATATTCGAAGAAGCGCCGTCCGTTCGTGGCGGTCGTGATGTATCTTTTCGTTTTCATCCTTGTCTTCTTCATCTTCGCGCTCAACGCATCCGAGAATTTCGAGACGTTCCTGCGCGCTCTCAAGAATTCATTCACCGGCTACATGGAGCCTAAGGGGTGGCTGTTCGTGGCGATATTCGCGACGCTGCCGTTCGTGCTGACGCTCTTCGCCGCGCGCAGTTCGCTGGGCAATGAGCGCTCGTGGGCGCAGTTCGCGTTTCACGCGGCGCTGACTCTGGTGGCGATTCTCGCCGTCGCGACGCCTCTCGCGCCGTCCTCGCTGCTGGCGCCGTATGCGATCCTCCCGGTGGCGACGAGTTTCTTCGCGGCGTTCTTCTCCGGCTACGTGGTGGCGTTCTGGGCGCTCAGGATATTCGAAGAGGCGGGCGATTCCACGGACCGCAATACGGCGCTCGCGCGTCTCTCGCGTCCGCTCGCGCTTGCGATGGGCGGTCTCGTGGCGCTTACGTTCGGCTTCGCGGTGCTGCTCAACTTCTTCGCATTCGATTCCAATCGCGCGGAATTCGCCGACGCGATAGCCGAGAAGGCGCTCGATGAAATGGGCGAGCGCGACTGGATGATATCCGACGGCGTCCTCGACGACCACTTCCGCCTCGCCGCCGAACGTCGCGGCATGAACCTCAAAGTCGTCTCCCTCCAGCGCGACCTCGACAAGAAATACCTCGACCGCCTCGCAAAGGTGGTCGAGAAGGAGCAAATCGGCGGCGACAAGAACGCCGACCTCTCACTCTCGCTTTCGCTCGGCATCCTCGCGTTCGTGCAGGACTGGTTCGCCTCCAACACCGATGCCGTCTCGCACGCCGTCGTGTGGGGTGCGCCGGACCTCTGGTATTCGACGGCGACGACGCCCGTCCCCGAGCTGCTCTTCTTCGGCGCGGACGAGAAGCGCGACGTCGACTTCAAGGCCGGCTGGAAGACGTTCAAGGAAATCCTCCACGCGCCCGAGGGCTGGGGCAGCTACCGCCTCGCGCAGAACAAGAACCCGGTCGAGCGCCTCAGGTTCGACCTCCGCCGCCACTTCGGCCTCGTCGCGAACAACCGCGGCGTATGGCTCCAGGACGCCAAGCGCGACGCGGAGGCGTTCGAGATGTACGAACTCGTGCTGAACGAAATCGACACCGACAACATCTGCGCCCTCTTCAACGAATTCGA
>DFGB01000074.1:29399-67240 GCA_002371135.1 Verrucomicrobia bacterium UBA3761
AAGCTCAAGAACATCGTCGACGACCCGGACCGCCGCTACCGCCTGTGGGCGCTCGCCAACTACTACGGCTACATCCGCAGCCCCGAAATCTTCGTGCGCCTCGGCTACACGTGGGCGCAGTCCGGCCGCACCGGCGAGGCGCTCCAGCATATCAAACGCGCGATCGACTTCATCCCCACCGACCGCCGCACCGCGCTCATGAACATGATGGCGGCCATCTACGCCAGCAACAGCGATACGCGCAAGAGCCGCGAAATCTACGAGGAAATCCTCGCCAAGGACTCGAACGACCACGATGCGCTCATCGGCCTCATGCGTCTTGAACTCATGGACGGCGACAGCGCCAAGGCCACCGAATACCTCGCGCGCGCCGTCAACGCCGCCGGCGACGATCCCCGCGCGATCGTCGAAGTCGCGATGCTGCGCATGATGCGCGGCGAACTCGCCGAAGCGCGCAAACTCCTGCGCCGCGCGACCGACAACGACCGCGGCAACCTCCAGGCGTGGAGCTTCCTCGGCGCCGTCACGATGCAGATGCTCGACGGCGAGAAGGACGCGAAGATCCGCGCCGCGCTCATGGACGAACTCGAAAACGAAATCCTCCGCGCCATGGAAGCCGCCGCCAAGGATCCTTCCGACTACTACGTGCAAACGACCCGTGCGTTCATCCTCCTGCGCAAGGAAGGCGACCAGCGCCGCGCCGCGCGCGACGCCCTCGTCGCCGCGTCCCGCGAGCGCCCGGACATCGCCGCCACGGGCGACATGATCCTCGGGCTCGACATCTCCCTCAACGACACCGTCGACGCCGAGCGCCACGCGATGGAAGTCCTGCGCCGCAACCGCAAGGCCCCCCTCGCCAACTACGTCATGGGTTCGCTCGCGCTCCAGCGCGGCGAGATGGTCGAGGCAGAAGCGTTCCTCCGCCGCAGCGTCGAGGCGCCAAGACCCCCGGTCCTCGCCCTCAACGACCTCGCCGAAGTCCTGCGCCGCGCCGGCAAGTTCGAGGAGGCCGAGAAATACGCCCGCCGCGCCACCGAAACCGACCCCTCCCTCTACGTCGCATGGGAGACCCTGGGCGTCGTAATCCTCGAACGCAAGGGCAACCTCGATGAAGCCGAGAAGGCCATCAAGAAGGCGTGCGATCTTTCCAAGACCGCCGAGGGCAAACCTGCCGACGTCCGCATGCTCGTCTCCCTCGCCCGCGTCCAGCTCGCCAAGGGCGAGACGCAACGCGGCAAGGGCACCCTGCGCACCGTCCGCTCGCGCATCGACGAACTCTCCGACTTCGAAAAGAAGGAGTTCGAAGAGCTCGAGCAGAGCGTAAGAAAATAGAGAAGTAGGAAGCGGGAGGGCCGCGCTTCAGCGCGGACGAAGTAAAAAGCAGGAAGGAGAAGATTTTGCGCGGCTAAAGCCGCGCCTCCTTGCCGCTAGGGCCTCTCCCACTTCCTACTTCCTACTTTCTACTTCCTACTTTCTACTTCCTACTTCCTACTTAAAAAATCCTCGATGTTCTCTTTCCTCCTCGCCCTCGCATTCCAAGTCGGTCCCTTCTATCAGCAGAAGGCGGACTATACGGCCGTGCGGCCGTTTGTGTCCGTGGAGGGCGAGACGGTAGACGTCCTCTGGCCGCTCTTCACTTCGCACGAGGATTGGTGGCGGTTTTGCTATATCGTCAACTGGCAAGACTACGCCGAAGATTCCGGCTACCAGTTCTCCATCCTGCCTATCTGGTTCAACGGGCGCGACAAGGATAAGGGCGCGTATGCCGGGCTCTTCCCCGTCTGGGGCCACCACCCGCATCTCTTGATGCTCTACGACCTCGACTTCGCGCTGTGGCCGCTCTGGACGCGCTACAAGATGCCGCGCGGACGCGACTGGCTCACTACCAACACGGTGCTGTTCCCATTCGTCTCGTGGCGCTCCGACGGCGCATGGAGCGTGTGGCCCGTCTATGGGGTCAACTACCAGCGCGAGTCGGACCACCGCTACGTGCTTTGGCCGCTTGTCACGTGGGCGACATACCGCGAAGACCGCGACACGGGCGGCGCCGGGTATTCGTGGATGGCGTGGCCGCTCTACGGCCAGGTCCGGCGCGAACGCGAGGACCAGGACCTCTTCCTCCCCCCGTTTTTCTCCTATGCGCGGACCCGCCAGTCGACGCGCGTTCGCGCGCCGTGGCCGCTTTTCGAATACGAGCGCACGCCCTTCCGCTCGCGCATTTCGTTCTGGCCGTTCTGGGAGCGTAACATCAATTATTCGTACTCCCGCAGCGAGAACAAGGAAATCGCCCGCGTCAACCGCTTCGGCTGGAAACTCGTCGAGGTCTACGACGACGAGGTGCGCGTGTTCCCGTTCTACGCCTCCGGCCGCGGCCACTTCCGCCTCTGGCCGTTCTACGAATCCGAGGACCTCAAGTCGGGCTTCACGCATCGCCGCGTCCTTTCGCTTTTCCCGATCCGCTGGGTGCCGGCCGTCGACCGCAATTGGGCCAAGTTCTGGACTTTCTACGAGGCCGACTCGTCGCCCCTCTACACCGACCACTCCCTCCTCTGGGGCATCATCCGCTGGAGGACGCTGAAGTGAAACTCCAACCATTCTCCCCGAACCTTGAAACCGAAGAATAGAATCCGGCTCTGGCTCAAGGCCATGAGGACCGACCAGTGGACGAAAAACGGCGCCGTGATGCTCGCGTGGTTTTTCTCCGTGGCCGATCCCAGCCAGACGACACTCGTGCGCGGGTTCGGGTCGTTCATGATGGCGTTTGCGATGGCGGGGTCGTTCTCGTTCCTCTCTAGCGCGTTCTATCTGCTCAACGACGTCTCCGACTACGATGCGGACCGTCTGCACCCAATCAAGCGACACCGGCCGATCGCGGCGAATCTCATATCGCGCATACTCGCCGTGCGCGTGGCGCTCGTCCTCTTTGCAATCGCATTCGCGTATCCGGCGCTCGTCGTGATGCTGCTCCCCTCGCGCACTCTCGCGTTCGGCACGGTCATGGCGTATACGGTGATGCAGTGCCTCTATACGGGCTTTTTGAAGCGCATTCCGTATGTCGACGTCGCGACGCTCGCGGCGGGGTTCGTGTTGAGGGCCGTCGCGGGCGCGGCGATCATCTCGGCGTACGTCTCGCCGTGGCTGCTCGTATGCACGTTCACGCTGTCGATGTTCCTCGCCTTCTGCAAGCGGCGCCACGAGATGCAGATCGCCGCCGCGTCGCGCACCGTCCTCAAACGCTACCACCCGCGGCTTCTGTCGTTTGCGATATTCGCGGCGGCGTTCGCCTCCTTCGCCGAATACCTGGCCTGGACTCTCACGTCGCAGATGGGCAGGCGCTTCCCGTATCTCTGGGCGACTTCGATTTTCGTCGCGCTCGGCATCGTTCGCTACCTGTTCCTCGCATGGCGCAAGGAAGACGTCGGGCGGCCGGAGCGCATCCTCCTCACCGACCGCCTCCTCTGGCTCGTCCTCGCAGGATACGGCACGAGCGCCATCGCGCTCGTGATGGTTTCGCGATGAGCATATTGGACGAACTTGCGGCGCGGCGCCGCTTCGGGATGAAGCCCGGGCTTGACGCCATCGCCGCCGTGAGCGAGGCGCTCGGCTCTCCGCATCTGCGCCTCGGGCGCGTCGTGCATGTCGCCGGCACGAACGGCAAGGGCGCCACGTGCGCCATTCTCGACTCCTGCCTCCGCGCGGCAGGATTCTCCTCCTCGCGCTACACCTCCCCGCACCTCGTCGCTCTCAACGAACGCTTCCTCGTGAACGGTCGCCTCGCGGACGATGCCGCGCTCGACTCCGCCGCCGCGCGCGTCGCCGCCGTCGCGCCGGACGGCCTCACTTTCTTCGAGGCCCTCACCGCCTGCGGCTTCCTCATATTCTCGGAGGCGAAGACCGATTGGACCATCCTCGAAACAGGCCTTGGCGGACGCCTTGACGCTACCAACATCTGCCGCCCCGCGCTCTCGGTCATCACTCGCATCGGCCTCGACCACTGCGACTGGCTTGGCGACACGATAGAGAAAATCGCGGCGGAGAAAGGCGGCATCATCAAGCCCGGCGCGCCAGTCGTGCTGGGACGGAACGAAACCGCCGTCCGGCGCGTGATAGAGGATATCGCCAAATCGCGCGGCGCACCGTTCTTCTACGCCCCGGACCTCGCCTCCGAAGACGAAATCCCCGCCGGATTCTCGCTCGCAGGCTCTTTCAACCGCGAAAACGCCGTGACCGCGCTCGCCGCGCTCAAGGTCCTATTCTCTCTTCACGCATCCCTTTTCAACACAGAGTCACAGAGAAACAGAGATTCACATAGAGCAAATCGAAAAATCAAGGCTCTGTGCACCTCTGCGCCTCTGTGCCTCTGTGTTGAAAAGGTTTGCTTGGAATCAATCGAAGAATCGAAGAATCGAAAATCCGAAAACCCTCCCTCATCCCCCTTCCCTCTTCCCCCTTCCATCCTGTCCGGCTTCTCCTCGGTCGAATGGCCGGGACGCTTCCATAAAATCGGCCGCTTCATAGTCGACGGCGCCCACAACCCGCCGGCCGCCAAGGCCCTCGCCGCCGCCCTCGCCGAGGATTCTCCTGGCGGACGATTCGCGCTTGTCGCCGGTTTTTGCGGCGACAAGGACGTTCGCGCGACGCTTGCCATCCTCGCGCCATTCGTCGGCCGCGCCTATGCCGTGCGCTCGGCGAACCCGCGCTCCCTCGCTCCGGACGCCCTCGCCGCAATCATGCGCGAGGCCGGGCTCGACGCCTCCCCGTGCGCGTCTCTCGCCGATGCATTCGCCCGGACGGACGGCGAGCGCACTCTCGTATGCGGCTCGCTCTTCCTCGCCGGCGAAGCCGTCGCCGCCCTCGGCGCATACCCCTGGCCCCGCCACGCCCCGTCCCTCAGCGAATCCGTGCTCAAGGCTTTATAAGCCGGACGACGGCATTTACCGTTTTCAGCGCAAAGAATGCTTTGCAAACAATAGCATACAATAGATTTTTATCGCAGAGACTTGAGAGTCGCAGAGATTATGGATTTTGCTGGTGTTATTTCATATGCATGGCGCATAGATCTGCCATTTTGACTAAAAAGTGTGTTGATTTTACGGCTCATAAAAAATACGAAAAACCTGAGAAAACTCTGCGCCTCTCAAGTCTCTGCGATAAAAATCTATTGCATGGCAGTGCTTTGCAAATCTGCGACTTGACAATCGCAGAAGGGCGAAATCTTTGCGGACTTTGCGTCAAAAGTCTTTGCGTCCTTTGCGTTGAAAATGGCAAATGGCGTTGTTCCACCTGCATAAAAACGCGCGCACCGGGTTGCGGTGCGCGCGGGAGGTATATTGGATTTGCGCGAGGCGATTCTACTTGTTCTGGTTCTCGATCGTTACACCAACCTTGTAGAAGCCCGCGCCGTCGCTAGCGGGCTCGAAGCCTGCGGCTTCGGTCTCGCTGCCAAGCTCGTAGCTCGTGGTCGGCTCGGTAGGCCATTCGGCCGTGAGGCTCGCCTTCTTATAGACATTCAGCATCACGGTGTAACGCGTCGCGTTAACCGCCGTGCCGTCGAGCGAGACGACGACCTTGCCGTTGACGATCGAGATCGTGGGCGTTACATCCTTTTCGAGTTCGCCGGTCGTCTCGTCGAGGAGGCCGAGCACAGCCGCCTGCGCGTAGGTCAGACCCGTCGCGGCAGACGCCGTGTCAGTCAGGGCCTTGCCCGCAGGAAGCGTCACTTCGCCGTCGATCGTGAACGTCTTGCCATCGCCACCGTCGAATCCGGATGCCACCGCAAGCGTGTAAACGCCATCGGCGGGGCCGTTCCACACATAGCCCGCAGGTATCGTCAGCGTATTGACGGCCGAAGTGATTTCGCCATAGGTCTCGGAGCCGTTCTCCTTGAGGATAATCACCGTACCGGTCACAGTGGCTCCAGCGGCCACGCTGACCTTCGCAGGCTGCTTGTAGGACGAGTTGCCGACAGAGGCAATCGCGTAGCCCTGCGTGGAGGTACCGTTCTGGTTCGAACTGTGCGACGGCGTGACATTGCGTGCCGTAACCGTTGCGGTTCCGTCAACCGTCACCGTGCCAGCCTTGACTTCGATGCCACCTGTCACAGTTCCAGTGATTGCCGTCGTGCCGGTCTGAGGATTGTAGATTGCGTAATCCTGCGTCGCCGAAACCGTGCCGTTAACAGTCACGTCAGATCCGCCGGCCGCCGTGTTGTACTTCGCGAGACCATTGCCGGAAATCGCCGCCTGCGCGCCAGTAACGGCAACAGTGCCGTTGATTACCACAGTCTGCTTCTTAGTGCCGAAGTATGTGATGCCGTAGCAGTAGACAGAGGTGACTGTCACGTTCTCGCCGAGCGTGAAGCTTGTCACAGCCGTGTCGCTTCCAACGCGGATGACAGAACTGGAGGAGGCGAGCGTCGTCCCCTGCGTTACGGCGGTGGAAATCGTTCCGGTGCCGGTGAATGCAACTGTACCAGCCGTCACATGGAACGCACGGCAGTCCGTAGCCGTCACATTCTTCCCGTTGAGGTCAAGCGTTACCGACTTGGAGATGGTCTGTGTCTTGGTCAACGCGATGTCGGCGAGAAGCTTGACGGTATCGCCGTCGGTGGCAGCGTCAAACGCATCCTGCATCGTCGCATACGCCTGTCCGCCGACGGAGGCGACGCCTGCAACAGCCGTGTAGGTCGTGACATTGTCAACCGGCTCGCTTGTCGTAAAGACGAACTTGGACGTATCAGCCGTGACGGTCGCCGTCGCAAGGGACTGGTCAAGCGTAAGCGTACCCGCCTGCTCAAACATATAAGCGGCGCCAGGTCCCATCACCTTGTAGGTGTTGCCCAAAACGAGGCCGGCTGACTTCACGAAGGTGGCTACACCATTATCGACCGTGGCGAAGTTGAGGCCGTCAATATCGGTCGCATTCTTCGTATAGGACTTGACGCCAGCAGGAGCCTTATTAACACCCGTCATAGTAAGCGTACCACTCTGGTGGTGCAGGAAAGACGGATCGGAGCCAGCCGTATCTTCGCAGTCCGCAATCTCGGTGGCGACGCCGACATAACCGACGATGCCGCCCTTCTCGGTCGCTTTACCTGCCGTCGTGCCGTTGTTCTGGCAGTTGCGGATGGTAGCCGTGCCCGAACCGCCCTGCGTAATCATAGCGATACCGCCGCACTTGTTGTTGGCAAGCGAGGTCATGTTGACGTTGTTCGTGCAAGAATCAACCGTCGTACCGGACGTGGTGTAGCCGACGATTCCGCCGAAGCCCTTTGAGCAGGAAACCGTGCCTTCGAGAGAGGTCAGATTCTGGAGCGTCGAGTTCTTGGCAACACCGACGAATGTCGCGCCAGATTCCTTTGTGCTTGCGGTTGTGTCCGTCGCGAAGAGCGAACCAGCGTAGGCAATCTTGAGGTTCTTGATTGTCGCACCATCAACTGAGTTGAAGAATCCGCAGTAGTCGAGACCCTCGGTAGTGCTATCGGGATTCCCCGCCACACCAACCATCTGGAAGTTTGAAATCGTATAGTTTCCACCGTCATAAGTTCCCTTGAATGCACCAGCACTCCACTTAGCATCGCGCCGATCTGCTTCTTCCTGCGTAATATTACCTGAAGCTGTTCCAACGGTATAGTTAACCAAATCCTTGCCATTCTGCACACCGATACCCGGCCATGCCTCGGTAAGAGCGATGTCCGCCGTCTGGACGTAGCACTTGTCGGCGCCATTGCCATCCGCAACTGCAGCCTGAAGGGCCTTAAGGTCGGCAAGGTTCGTAATCTCGTAGGGATTTGCAGCCGTGCCGTATACAGTCTTAGGCGTTTCACCTGCAATCGTGATCGCATCAGTCGCCCCAGAAGAAAGAACATCTGCGAGTGCATCGCTGTAGGTGGCATATTTCTCGTTGTCGTCGCCGGTTCCGACGCTTGCCGCATATTCCCCGCTATAGAACGGATTGGTCGTGCGCGCCACGAAGTTGTCCAGCTTGCCGGAGCCTTCCACGCTGACGCTCGTCACAGTGTTGTTTTCTTTCGCGCCGGTATATTCGCCGATGCGTGTACCATCGAGATAGACGATGAATGCGTTCGTGCCGGAAGCGGCGATCGTCAGGCGGTGCCACGAATCTTTCGCGATTACAATGTCGGTGACGGTGGTTTGGCTGCCGGCGATGACGAGTTTTCCTTCAGTGTTGGCATAAACGCCGAGCTTGCCATCGCCGATTTCGCCTTCTTCGCGATAGGTGAACTGGACGAACATGTCGAAGACCGTTCCGCCGTTGGCGGAGAACGCTTCTTCTTCATCCACGGCGTAGTATTTATCGCCGAAGCCGGCGAACGGGTATGCGGCCGAATCCGGCGCGTCTCCGCTGTAGGCGGTCCCGTTCGTTTCGAAACCGTCGGAGTTTGTGATTTTGGCATTGACGGCGAAAGACGCCGCCGCGATGGATGCTGCCAACAGTAGTTTCTTCATGATACCCCCTGTGAATTAGTTAATACGCACGCCCCCCTTAAGGAGCATATATATGATAGCATATTTTCTCATCCCCCACAAGGGGGAAAGTTATATTTTTTTTAGTTGGCAGCCGGGAGTTGGCAGTTGGCAGAGAAATCCGGGCCCGCACGGGGACGAAATACCGCCCCGGGACCGTTTCGCGAGTGCCCCCTAAGCAACTCGCGACTCTCGCCCAATCGTCGCCTTCGCTTGCCGCAGTCGTCGCCTTCGCTTGCCGCAGTCGTCGCCTTCGCTTGCCGCAGTCAAACAAGTCAAATCAAAAGCAAAGGCTGCCGCCCTGCGCGACGGCGCGAGCCTACTTGACCCGAAAGGGTGGTAAATGGTATAATTCTACCGCAACAACCAATCAAGGAAAGCGAGATGAAAAAACTTATCTGCGCATTAGCCGTCGCCGCGGGCGTGTTCGCCGCCCGCGCGGAACAAGAATCGCCCGCCGCCGCCGAAACTCCGGCGCCGCAGGAGGAAACTAAGGAGTACCCCGTCAGCATCGGCGAAGGCGAGGACGCCAAAACATACAACCTCGCCGACTACGACAGCGCCCATGAATACATAGACGCCTACGCGGACAATGTGCAGAAAGACAAGGATTTCATCGCACACGAGAAAGCCGCCCTCGCAACCATCCACGGGAAAAGCCCGTTCTTCGGCACATGGTGGGCCATATTCCCTCCCCTTCTCGCCATCCTTCTCGCGTTGATCACCAAGGAGGTGTATTCTTCGCTCTTCGCCGGCATCGTCGCGGGCGGCTTGCTATATTCGAAATTTTCGTTCGAAGGGACGATCGTGCACGTGATGAGCGACGGCTTCATCAAATCCATCGCAGACCCCTACAACATCGGCATCATCATGTTCCTCGTCCTCCTGGGCGCGCTCGTCTCGATGATGAACAAGACGGGTGCTTCGGCCGCGTTCGGCCGCTGGGCCCAGACGCACATCAAGTCGCGCGTCGGCGCGCAGGTGGCGACAATAATCCTCGGCATGCTGATCTTCGTCGACGACTACTTCAACTGCCTCACGGTCGGCAGCGTGATGAAGCCCGTCACCGACGCGAAGAAAGTCTCGCGCGCCAAGCTCGCGTACCTTATAGACGCCACGGCGGCGCCCATCTGCATCATCGCGCCGATTTCGTCGTGGGCCGCGGCCGTCGCAGGGTTCGCCAAAGGCGCCGGCGCCGAATCCGGCTTCTCGCTCTTCATCAACGCCATCCCGTACAACTTCTACGCCATCCTCACCATCGTCACAATGTTCTTCATCGCCTTCACGAAGCTCGACTTCGGACCGATGAAGCGCCACGAGAAAGACGCTCTCGCCGGCAAGCCGGACTCCGCCGCGCTTGAAGACGCCACCGCCCTTCTTTCCAAGAACGACAAGGGCAAAGTCTGCGACCTCCTGATCCCAGTCATCGTGCTCGTTTTCTCGTGCATCGTCGGCATGATCTACTCCGGCGGATTCTTCGGCGGCGACAACAACATGGACTTCGTCAAAGCCTTCTCGGACTCCGACGCCTCGGTCGGCCTCGCCTACGGCTCAATCGTCGCCATCGTCTTCGCCGTCGCCTTCTACCTCTGCCGCCGCGTCATCTCCTTCCGCGATTGCATGGACGCGTTCCCCGAAGGTTTCAAGGCGATGGTGCCTGCCATCATGATTCTCTGCTGCGCATGGACGCTCAAGGCGATGACGGATTCCCTCGGCGCCAAAGTGTTCATTTCCGACATCATCAACGGACCTGCCGCCCACCTCAAGATGTTCCTCCCGGCGATCATCTTCGTAATCGCGATCATCCTCGCGTTCTCGACGGGAACATCGTGGGGGACGTTCGGCATTCTCATCCCGATCGTGCTCGCCGCCGTGCCCGGCTCCGACATGACGATCATCGCAGTCTCGGCATGCATGGCCGGCGCGGTCTGCGGCGACCACTGCTCGCCGATCTCCGACACCACCATCATGGCGTCCGCCGGCGCGCAATGCAACCACGTCGTCCACGTCAACACGCAGCTGCCATATGCGCTCGTCGTAGCCGGTGTCTCGTTCGCGAGCTACATCATCGCGGCGTTCGTGATGAACCCCGCCCTCTCGCTCGCGATCGCAGTCATCCTCATGCTCGTCACCCTAACCCTGATGAAAATCCCGAGGCCCGACGCCCCGGCCGCCGGGGACGCTTGCGCGCGCGATTGAAAATATGATATAATTTGACGCTGGAAAAACTTTCAAGGAGAAACCTCAATGAGAGATCTATTCATATGCTGTGCGGGCGGACTCGGTCGCGAGGCGGCCTGGACGGTGGAGCGCATCAACCGCGCGTCCCAACAGCCGCTCTGGAACATCATCGGCTTCGCCGACGACGACCCGAAGAAAGCGAAAGGGAACTTCGAAGGCTACCCGATGCTCGGCACGTGCGAGCAGGCGTCGAAGGACCATCCCGGCGCGTCGGTGTTCGTGGCGATCGGCGACAACAAGCTGCGCGCCGAGATCTACCGCCGCCTCCGCGGCCACGACTTCCCCGCTCTCATCGATCCCTCTGCGCAGGTCGCGCCGACGGTCGAGTTCAAGCACGGCACATACGTCGCCGCGCAGGCGGTCGTCTCCGTAGGCACTGAAATCGGCAAGTTCGTGATTGTCAACGCCCGCGCCGGCGTGGGCCACGACTGCACGCTCGGCGACTTCGTCCAGATTTCCCCCGGCGTTTCGATTTCCGGCAACTGCAAAATCGGCAACTACGTTCTCATGGGGACGAACTCCTGCACGGCTCCGCACATGACGGTCGGCGACAACGCCACGGTCTGCGCCGGAACGCCCGTCTTGAAGAACGTCGGTCCGGGCGAAACACTCTCGCCGTTCGGAACGCTGAAGAAGAACGGCTAGCGCCCATTGATGCATTCGCTCTACACATTTGCATTCGCGCTGGCGTTTCCGTTCATGCTGCCTGGCTTCCTCGCGAGGATGCTGCGGCGCGGCGGATACGCCGCGCGAATGGGCGACAGGTTCGCGCTCTATCCGCCGGACGTTGTGGCGCGGCTCGGAAGCGACGGGAAGTCGCGCCCGGTGTGGATACACGCCGTATCGGTGGGCGAGGTGCAGGTGGCCGCGCAGCTGATGCGCGAATGGCGCGCACTCGAGCCGGACGTCAGGTTCTGCTTTTCGACGACGAGCTCGACCGGCTGGAAAATCGCCTCGTCGCTCGTCGGCGAGCGCGATACTCTCATCTACAACCCGCTCGACTTCCCCAACTTCGTGAAGAGCGCGTTCCGTCTCGTCCGTCCGCGAGCCGTCGTGCTGACGGAAAGCGAAATCTGGCCGGAGTTCATCCACCGGGCGAAGAAATATTCCGTGCCGCTCTTTCTCGTGAATGCGCGCATCAGCGATCGCAGCGCGCCGCGCTACGCACGCGCCAGATTCTTCTTTAGAGGCGTCTTCCAGGCATTCGACAAGATATTCTCGCAGTCGGACCTCGACACGCAGCGCCTCGTCGCCGCCGGCGCGCCCGAAGAGAGAATCGCCACGGTCGGCTCTTTCAAATTCGATGTCGCAAAGCGCAACCCGGCCAAGGAAGCCGAACTGCGCGACTGGCTGGGACCAAACGCCGGCCGCATTCTTCTCGGCGCATCGACGTGGCCGGGCGAAGACGCGGCGCTCGTCGAAATCCTGAAGACTCTGCCAAGCGACGTTACGCTCGTCGTCGCCCCGCGCCACTTCGAAAAAGCGGACGCGGTGGAAGCGAACATCCGCGCCGCCGGTTTTGCCTGCATCCGCCGCTCCCGCGGCGAATCGCACGAAACGCCTGCGGACGGCAAGCGCGTATACCTCGCCGACACGACAGGCGAATTGATGGGACTTTTCGGCATCGCGGACGCGGTGTTCGTCGGCAAATCGCTGTGCGAACACGGTTCGCAGAACATGATCGAACCCTGCCTGTGCGGCAAGCCCACCGTTGTCGGTCCATACACGGAAAACTTCCGTCCCGTGATGAGCGACCTCAAGGCGCAAGATGCGATCGTGCAAGTGAAAGACGCGGCGGAACTGGGCGCGACTCTGCGGCGCTGGTTTTCGCCCGAAGGCGCGGCGAAAGCGGCGGCGTTGGGCGAGCGCGCCGCGACGGCCGTGGAATCGCGCAAGGGCGTCGTTCCGAAGTGCGCGCGCGAAATCGTCAAAATCCTCGCAGCCGCCCCGAAACCACACTTCAGCGACAAGGCGCACTCAGGCCCCGTCCCCGGCGCAAAACGCTCCCCGCTCGCCACAGCGGCCTCGGCGGCGAGCGTGCTCGTGGTAATCGCGGCGCTCGTGGCGCTTGCCGTCATGCCGCGCCATGAAGCCGACGCGCCGCCGACCGCGGATGAATTCCGCTTCGCTCCGCTTGATACGGTCTCGGCATATTCCGCGCTCGTCGAATGCCCGGACGCGGCGACGGCGTATTTTGCCGACGAGACCGCCGCAAAGCGCTACGCGCAACTCCTCGCCAACGCAGGCGTCGCCTGCGCCACGAACGAGACGCCCGGCAAATTCGCATACGATATCATCATCTCTTCCGACGCCGGGCGCCGCGATTGGCGCGAACTAAAGCGCGCGCTCTCGGACGATGGCGTCCTCGCAGTCGCCGCCGACGTCCGCAAAATGACAATCGCCGCCATGCAGGAACTCTCTGAAGCGCTCTCGGACGGCGGCAAAAAACCTCTCCACCTCTGGATGAGCGGCGAAAACGACTGGGTGTTCGTGATGCGCAACTCTACCAATGCGACCGAGTTCACATCGATGCTCGATGTCTTCGCCCGCGAGGACGCGTTTGAAGACCTCGCCGCCGCGGAATGCAACGGACTGCCGGACCTGTTCGCCGGATACGCCGGCGACTACAACTCCTTCTCAGGCGCGTTTTCAGGCAACATGCAGGCGGAGGTCAGATGCGAATATTTCGTCACGCGCGAAATCCCGGACATCGATTGGATCGTCGCAGAAGATACGGATGAAGACATCCTCGCGCCAGTCGCCCGCGTCATCCGCTCCGCGCAGATCATCCGCCGCAACGTCATCGAGGGCAACATGCTCGCCCGCGAAGAAGGCAAATACGACGACGCCATCGCCAAGTGGGCCTCCGCCGCGCTCGCCAACCCGCATGATACGATGCTGCTGGACCGTCTCCACCGCCTCGCAGTGAACGCCACCACGTTCATCCACGTCGGCAACGTCAAGGCCGCCGCGAAGTGCTACGAGACGATGGTCTCCATACGCCCGACCGACTACAGGGCCCTGCGAGAATATTCCAAGTGCCTTCTGCAACTCGGCCAACGCGACTTGGCCGCAACGGCGCGCCGGCGCGCCGACGAACTGGAACGCGTAAAACTCGACGCCCTCGAGGGAAAGAACGACGGACAATGAAAAAACTCTCTCTCTTCGCTGCGGCGCTGGCTCTCGCGGGCTGCTTCACAATCCACGAATCGCCCGACGCCTGCGTCGAAATCACGCGCCTCCCCGAAGACGCGAAGATCGCCGTCTCCCTTTCCGGTTTCGAGGCGTTCTTCACATCATACACCCCGGTCAGGAGCTACACGACCGTATGGGAACATTCGCCGTCGTACTACCGCCACGGGCACTACCACCCCGGCGGCATGCACCCGGCGACGTATTCCTCCGTCACATACGTGCCGCACGAGGAGTCGACGGGCAACGTCTTCATGGACCGTGCCATCGAAATCCTCGACGACGCCGGCGTCGGCTATGTGACGGACGGGGCGGACTACGCCATCGAACTGAAGTTCTCAGGCCCCTTTGAATCCGGCTACGACCAGGCGAAGGAATTGTGCACCGTCCTCCTTTCGATCTTCACGGCAGATTACTCGGTGCAGACGTGGAAGGCGACGGTGAAAGTACGCGACGTAAAATCCGGGCGGCTCGTCTTCCGCCATGAATACACCGAACGCTCGTCCGCGGCGGTCTGGGGGCCGATCCCGATTTTCTCGCCAGCCTTCGCCGACGCGACCGACGAAGACCGACTCCGCACCCGCGCCCTCGCCTCGCTCACCGACCGCGCCATGGCAGATGCCTTGAAAATGTTGCAAAAATGGACAAAGTAAAAGCATTCGTATTTGTAGATGCGCTTGGATGGAGACAAATCGAGCGCTACGGTTTTCTCGAAGACATCCTGCCGCACAGACGCAAGATTGAAATGCAGTTCGGCTACAGCTGCACGGCGATCCCGACGATCCTCTCCGGCAAGCGCCCTTCCGAACACGGACACCTCTCTTTCTACGACTACGCGCCGGAGAAAAGCCCGTTCAAGAAGATGAAGCTCCTCGCGCCGTTTCTGCGGCCTGCGTCTTTCTGGCGGCGCGGCAGAGTGAGGCATCAACTCTCCAAACTCATCAAGCGCATCTACGGCTTCACGGGATATTTCCAACTCTATGCCGTGCCGCTGGAGCGGCTTCCTCTGCTCGACTACTGCGAAAAACGCGATCTGTTCGTGCCGGGCGGCCTCGCGCCTGTCGAAAATCTCGCGGACGTCTGGACGCGCCAGGGCAAACGCTTCCACATTTCCAACTGGCGGCTCAAGGAAGAGGACAACTTCCGCATCGCGCGCGACTTGCTGCGCAATGGCGCGCTCGACCGGGCGTTCATCTATTTCGCAGCATTCGACGCATTGCAGCACGACAACGTCGGTCGCGACGAAATCCTCGCGCCGCGCATGGCGGAATATGCCGGGACGATACGCTCGCTATACTTCGCCCTCAAGGAATCTGGCCGAGAATTCGAACTCACCGTCTTTTCCGACCACGGCATGACGCCGCTCCGCGGCACTCTCGACGCGCCGGCCGCGCTAGAAGCCTCCGGCCTCGTCTGGGGCGAGGATTACGCAAGCGCCATCGACTCCACCATGGCCCGCTTCTGGTGGCTTAAACCCGGCGCCAAGGAACGCGTCGAGGCGGCATTCGCCAAATTCTCCGGCCGCTGGCTCACGCGCGAAGAAATGGAATACCACGGCATTTGGCGCGACGACAAAAAATTCGGCGATGCCATCTTCCTCGCCGACCCCGGCATCCAGTTTTGCCCCAGCGACATGGGCGTAAAACCCCTCAACGGCATGCACGGTTTCGACCCCGCAGACGAAGACTCCTTCGCATCCTGGCTCTCCACCGAACCCGTCCCCGACACCGTCCGCCGCGTCGCCGACTACTTCAGCGAAATGACAAGATAAATTTACGATTTTTCGATTTTCGATTTTTCGATTCACTACCATACAATAGAAATCTCACGCAGAGCCGCAGAGTTTCCTAGGCTTTTTTGCATTTGTTACGAATCGACGAATCAACACACTCTATTGAGCAAAAGGCAAATTCACACGCCATAAATACGATAAAACGCCAATTATATCGATAAACTCTGCGCCTCTGCGGCTCTGCGTGAGAATCCTGTTGTATGACAGTGTTTTCGATTTTAGCATGGAGAACAGGAGAAACAGGAGAGGAAAATCGTAAATCGAAAATAGAGGAATTGATTTATGAAAACAGCAACCGCACTCTTCGCCGCCGTTCTCGCAACCTACGCCATAGCCGGCGATGCCGGCGTCGGCACGTGGTGGCACTGGATGAACGGCCACATCACGCGCGAAGGCATCACAAAAGATCTTGAAGCGATGAAGGCCGCCGGGCTCGAGTCGGCCACGATTTTCAACGCCTACCGCCCGTTCGGCAGCCAGTTCCTGATGCCGCAGACCGCCAAGGAGAACGTCCGCGACATCGACGAAACAACCATGCCAACGGTGAAGTTCGCCTCGCCCGAATGGATGGCCCTCTTCCGTTTCGCGCTCGACGAAGCCGCGCGGCTCGGCATGACCATCGGCGCCGCCAACTGCGACGGCTGGAGCGAATCGGGCGGACCGTGGATCACGCCGGAGCTCTCCATGAAGGAACTCGTCTGGTCGACCGACGGCTCCCGGCCAATGTCCCGCGAAGGCTTTTACCGCGACATCGCCGTCGTCACAAACGGCGCGAAGGTATATCGCTTTGGATACACCACGAACGGCAAGAAGAACCACCCGGCATCGCCGGAGGGATGCGGGCTTGAATGCGACAAGATGGATTCGCGCGCCCTTGAATTCCACTTCGCGCACTATCCGCAATGGCTGCTCGACGCCGCAGGCCCCCACGTCGGCAAGACGTTCAAATACTTCCTCGTCGACTCCTGGGAATGCGGCTTCCAGACGTGGACGGAAAAATTCCCTGAAGAGTTCAAGGCCCGCCGCGGCTACGATCCGATTCCGTGGCTGCCGGCGCTCGCAGGAGATACGGTCGGCACCAAGGAGGACTCCGCGGCATTCCGCCACGACTTCGCGCTCACCTGCTCCGACCTCGTAATCGAAAACTACTTCAAGCGTCTCGCGGAGCTCTGCCACGAGCGCGGCATGCTGCTCTTTTCAGAAGGCATCTACGGCTGGGACAACCTGCCCGCCGTCGACGTCCTCAAGACTTACAAATACTGCGACGTTCCCATGACCGAGTTCTGGGCGAAAGTCTACGCCCACACATGGCCCTACAAGATGGAATACCGCGAGCCGCTGAGGCATTTCTCGCCGCAACACGCCGCCCTTCTCTATGGCAAACCAATCGTCGCGTGCGAAGCGTACACGGGCTACGGCATCTATTCCGACTCGCCGTTCGATCTCAAACCATATGGCGACCGTGCATATGCGCACGGGCTGAACAAGATGATCCTCCACTCTTACGTACACCAGCCGACCGATGCGGCTCCCGGCCTCACGCTCGGCATCTACGGCCAGGCGTTCAACCGCCTCAACCCGTGGTACAATTTCTCGCAGGATTTCTGGAAGTACCACGAGCGCATACAGGAGATGCTGCAAGGCGGCGCGTTCGTCGCAGATTCTCTCGTCTACATCGGCGACGTCCTGCCGGCGTTCGAAATGAAAGACGACGAAATCGCCCGGCTCCTGCCGCCCGGCCGAACGTTTCAGTATATAAACGGGGACGTACTCCTCTCTGGTCGCGTCAAGGCGAAGGACGGTCTCATCTGGCTCGACGACGACAAATGCTACCGCGAACTGATCGTCCGCCACGATGCGCTCGATCTCGCCACCATGGAAAAACTCGCCTCGCTCCACGCCGCCGGCGCGACAATCGGCGGTGTCAAGCCGGTGCGTTCGCTCCGCCTCATGAACCGCGAGAAGGAAACAGCCAGAGTGCAAGCCCTCGCCGGCGCAATCTGGGGCGAAACGGCATTCAAGCCTTCCTGCACAGGCGTGGCCGACATCGGCTTTGCCTCTTCCGGCGACCTCGCAACGACGTGGACGCGCCACGTCCGCAAAGACGGCAAGGACATCTACTTCATCGCAAACGCGTTCGATTTCATGGAGAGAAGCCTCTCCTTGACTTTCTCCAACCGCGTGGCGAAAGAGAGCCACGCCGTCGTCTACGACCCTGAAACCGGCAAGCGATGCCGCCTCGACTGCGACGACGGCGCGACCGGCCGCTTCACGTTGCATCTGCGTCCGCGACAGGCGATTTTCCTCATATTCGGCGAAGATGCAACAAACCTCGCAGATTATGCCAATGAAGTTGCGAATCTACGCATCGCCGACACCCTCGTCTTCCGCGGCGCCGAGGGCACGATTACTTTCGAAAGCGACCCGGACATCGCCCCGCTCGAAATAGGCGAATTCCGCTCCCTCACCGAATGCGCCGACCCTGATGTGAAGTATTACTGCGGCATTCTGAGATACGACTTCACGCTCGACCTCCCGGACGCCAAAGAAGGCGGCAAACTCCTTCTCGAAATTCCGCAGTTCGGCTCCACCGCGGAAGTCACGCTCAACGGCAAGCGCATCGGGACGATATGGGACCCCTATGCCCCGCTCGACATCACCGGCGCGGCCGTGTCTGGCGTCAATCATTTCTCGATCCGCGTCACCAACCCCTGGCGCAACAGGCTCATCGGCGACCTCTCTCAAAACCGCGGCGCCAAGCAATCTTTCACCACTTCGCCCGGCATAGACAAATACGATATGAAGCCATACATCTCGCTGAAGAGCGACCTCATCCCGACCGGCATCTCCCGGCCGATCTCGGTGAAAGTGTCGAGGGCCGAGGATTGAGGGCGGCGATTCTCTAGAGCTTCTAGAACCTCCAGCCCCTCATCCCGCTCTACTCGAGCTCTGTTCCGCGGAAGCGGATTGAGTGGCCGAGCAAGTCCGGCCCGAAGTAGAAACCGGGGTTAGGCGGCTGGTTGTAGCAGCCGTTTTCATGCGCAATGGAAATGCGGTAGACGGGATCTTCAAGGAACGTCCAGAAACGGTAAGCGGTCGGATGCGGCGAGAGGTAGATGCGCAGCGCCGTGCCGTCGATTGTCGGGTAGACGATCTCTTCCCGCCAGTCGCCCAGAATATCGCCGACGAGACACGGGACGTCCTTTGTTCCGTTGATGGGCTTGACGCCTTCGAACTCGGCTATCGTCGTGCTCGCCTTGGCGGAAATCGAATACGAGAGCACCTTGCAATTCGTCACGAACGATCTCTCAAGGGTGCCGGTCCACCACGCAAGCATGGAGAATGCGAGGCCTTGGTATTGCTTTTTCGCATCGAACGGGACGATGCTCTCGCCATTGCAGTCGAACATGCCAAGCCCCGCGACAGCCCACATTTCACAGCCGAAGTTTTCGCCAGAGACGTCACCGGCGACGGCGCGTCCCGTATCCTGGCCTGCCGTCTTGCGCCAAAGTATGCCGCCGTCGGCTATGTCGAAGAGTGCGCAACCGTAGGGGCTTGATTCGAGACAGACGAAATTCTGGAGACCCTTGCGTCGCGGATCGGCCTGGACGAGCTGTTGCGCGTCGCCGTGGCCAAGACGCGTCGTGAAAAGCGGCGTGCCGTCGTGGTCGACCGCCATCGAGCCGTAGATGATTTCATCCTTGCCGTCGAAGTCGGCGTCTGCGACGCGTAGCGAATGGAAACCTTGCCCCTGGTAGTAGGTGGAAATGGCGACGTTCGTGGTATCGAAAAGCCAGCGCGTGCGCAGGTTCTCGCCGTCCCAGTCCCACGCCGTCAGGGCGGTGCGCTTGTATATGCCGCGGCAGGCGACGCAGGAGAGGCGTTCGCCGTCGAGGTAGGCTGGGGTCGTCAGCAGGCGCTCTACGCGCCCGCCGTATTCATCGCCCCAGCCGCGCTCGCGGGATGCTTTCCATTCGTCGACCGGCCCGCGGACCGGGTGGTAGCCGGTCGTGGCGAGCGCCTCGCCGGTGAGGCCGTCGAAGACGGTAATGTACTCCGGGCCATCCAGGACCTGGCCGTTGGCGTTGCGCCAGTCCGCCTCCGCATCGCCTATGACATTCCCCTTGCCGTCTACAGTGCCGTCGCCCGTCTTGACAATCATCTCGGCGCGACCGTCGCCGTCGAAATCCCCTACGGCAAAATCGGAACAATGCTCGCCCGCGAGGATGTTGCGTCCCATTGCGATGCGCCAGAGCGACGTGCCGTCGAGTTTGAGGCACTCGTAGTATTGCTGGCCGTTGTACGACCAGAAATTGCCCATGATGGAAGGATTCCACTTGAGGAAAATCTCGAACTCGCCGTCGCCGTCGACGTCGCCGATGGAGCAGTCTCCGGGAGAGTATGAGTAGGCGTTGCCGTCCGGCGTCGCATCGTCCGGCGGCGCGGCAGGCAAGGGAATTTCGATATATCCGATTGTAGTGTGGCTTGTCGTAGCGGCAAGCAAGGCGCCACCGGAATAAAGCGCGTAGGAATGCGGTTTGGCGGCATCGACCGCCACATCATCGAATTGCGTGGAGGCGGAGAGATTCGCCGCGACGAGGGCGCCGTCGCGATAGAGATCGAATGCGATGTCGTCCGGGTCTGACGAAAGATAGCGCCAAGAGACGGTGACCGTGTCCGCCGCGCTGCGCCACGCCACGAGGCCGAGGCCGAGGCGTTCGCGCTTGAGCCGCGAGTAGTCGTAGGCGGTCGTCTGCGCCGGGAATGCGAGCACCTCTTCCGCTTCTCCATCGGCTTCAAGGGCGACGAGTTGCGGCGAGGGCCCTGCGACGGCGGAGAGTGCGCATGCGGCAAAAATAATGGCGAGCGGTCGCTTCATGTCTCTCACCTCACGAATAAGAAAAAGCCGTCGAACACGACTCGCCAGCCATCCCAGCCGTCGAGCGTTTCGCTTTGCAGCGAAAGCCTAGGCGAGAGCCATTCAAGCGCCGGGGCGAGCGAGAACCATCCGCCGGAAATCGCGACCACGCCGCCTTGGCCGTCGGGGTGGTGGATGCTTGCATCGGGGCTTCGGGCGAAATAGACCCCGCCGCGTCCAGAAAGCGCGAAATCGGCCCCGTAGGTATCATCTGGATTGCCGGCGATGGCGTATGCCGTGTTCGGGCCGCTCCCGGCGTAGTTCTGCACGAGCGTTCCGCGCGAAGAAACCCTCGCCCTGCCGCCAAAACCACCGACGGCGAACACTACCGGATCGTCAAGCGCAGTCTCCAGCCGCGCATTTTCGCATATATCGACCGCACCCGCGCCATGGACCTGCACCACGCGGCCGGCGGCGCGCACGTCCGCCCCGTCGGCAAAGACGAGGACGCCGTCGAGCACGTAGAAACCATATTGCGAACACGTCAAAGCGCCGTTCGAGACTACGAGCCCGCCGTCGCCGACATTGAACGCCCACCGCGACGCGAATGAAAGCGTATTGCCGCCCAGGTCGAGAGCGAGCGCCGCGCCCGGCGGGATGTCGATGCGAAAGCGTGCGGCGTAGTCGCGCAGGAGAGCCACCTCGCCGGCGCCCTCCGCCGCCTTGAAGGCGCCGGCGAGCGTTGCAAAAGTCCTGCCGCCTACGGCCACGACATCGGTTGGCAGCGCGTAGAGGCCGTCCGGCTCGACGACCGCCGCGTAGCCCGCGAGCGCCGTGCCGCCGACGATGAGATTGAGCGGCCCCTCTTGAAACGCGCCCTCGGCGAGCGGCACAAGAAGACCGTCCTGAGGGAGTGCGTCGATGATGATGGTCGGCGTGCCGTCGAGCGTGATGCTGCGCGCGCTGATGCCGATGCCGACCAGATTCAAAGTCGTCCCGCCGGTGAGCGTGATATCATCGAGCACGGCGCCGTCGTCGAACGCCATCGCATCATCCTCGCCGCTCCACGCCGCCGTGCGCAAGCCAAGCGGCATCGCGGCAAGCTCCAACGCCGCAAACAAGCCCGCGATAAGAGACATGGCTTTCATATGCGGCACATCGCTCATATTACAATCCTTGCAGCTTCCTGCGGGAAACGAGGAAGCGGTTTTCGCCGGTGCGGGTGAGCGTGACGAGGTTGATTGAGTTCGCCGGTATCGAAAGCGGCTTCGAGCCGTAGAACGTCTCATACGCATACCCGGCGGGCAAGGAAAGCGTGACGTCGGCGGCGGAGGCGTTTTCCACTCGCACGACTGCGTCGTACACCTTGCCATCCTTGAGTACGAAGGCGTCGAGCGCCGTATCGCCGTAGACGGTGATACTCGCAACCGCCATGTCGGCGATGGCCGCAGCGAGGTCGTAGGAAGAGTCCGCCTTGACGCTGAACAGCTTCGCCCACAGACCGGAACAGTGGTTGAACGTCTCGCTCGTGATGCCGCTCACGCCGGAAGGCAGCGTGATGTCGGTCAGGCGCGAGCAGTCTTTGAACGCCCCGTCTTCAATGACGCTCACGCTGTCCGCAACGACTAGCGTCTTGAGATTGACTAGCCCCGCGAGCGCGGTCGCACCTAGCGTCGTGCCGCTGACGATTGTGAGCGACTCGAGCGAAGACGCCGCTGCGGGGAAGACGTTCGTCACGCCGGCGGCTATTACGCATTCAGGAACCGTCAATTCGCGGACTGGAGAATCCCTGAATGCGTTTTCGCCTATCCACGTCACGCTCGCCGGGATGACGACGCGCACAAGCTTCGTATCGCCCGCGAACATCTCCTTGCTTATCGATTTTGCGCCTTCGCGGAAAACTGCGTTCGTGAGCGACGTACAACGCGAAATCTGGACGTAATCGTTGTTGCCGGAATAATACCCCGACCCGAATGTTATTTCCTTCAATGCCGTACAATCGCGGAAAACGCCGTCGCGAAGCCGGACGACCGAATCCGGCAACGTCACGCTTTCGAGCGAACGGCATTGCTGAAACGCGCGGCTCGGGAGTTCCGTCACGCCCGGAGGAATCGCAATCTCCTTCAATCCCGAGCCGTAGAATGCATATTTTCCGATGCTCGCCACTGCGGCCGGTATGTCCAGATGCACAAGCGAAGAACAGCCGTAGAAAGCGTAGCCATGGATGCTCGTGATGCTTTTCGGAAGCGTCGCGGATTTGAGCCGCGAGCAGTTGTAAAAGGCGTATCCGCCGACCGAGAATACAGCGTACGTGTTGCCGTTGAGCGTGAACGACTCCGGAATCGCCAATTCCTCGACCGATGTGGCGATGGCGGGGGCGGTCGAATCGGTCCCGACCTCGACGGCTATCGTCTCTGGGCCGGTGCTGCGTATAGTGTACGTGACGCCATCGTAGACGACGGTATCGGCCAACGCACCCGCCAATACGGCGAACATCGTCACAATGGCAAGTATAAAGTGTTTCATTTCTGCTCCAGTTTATGCCAATATTCTACCAAAAACCCCGCCCCCCGCGCAAGAGGCCCTATTAATGTTGCCAATGTGAAAATGTTGCCAGCACCAATACCCAGTACCAATTGGAAATTGGCAACATTGGTACTGGCAACACTTACGCATTGGCAACATTCCCCTGCCCTGGCCTGTGTACGAAATTTCGCCACCTTGACTTTTCCGCTCTTCGCACATTTTGGTGGAAATCGCAAATCGCAAATCGAAAAATCGTAAATTTCTATCATGTCTACCATTTAGCGCCTTTGATAGCGTTGTCGCGGCGGCAGAGCATTTGCAGGTTCTCCAGCACCGTCTTGCCGCCTTGCGACCACGGGAGGATGTGGTCGCCTTCCATCTCCTCGAACTCGAAATGCTCTTTGCAAACGGGGCAGATGCCGCGCTGGCGTTCGTAGGCGATGCGCTTGTCGTCGTCGTCGAACGCCCGCAAGTTGAGCCTTTCGCCCCGCGTCCTGCCGGACAGCAGGAATTCGTAGATCCCCTTCTTCGCCTGCACTTCCTTGTCCGCCATCAATTCGCCGACTTCCTTTTCCAGCACCAGCGGATTGAACGGCTTGGCGGAATATTCCTTGTAAAGGCGTCCCCACTCGAGGCCCTTCATCTCCTTGCGGTACTTGGGGAAGAGGGTCTCGATCCAGTTGACCACCTTCTGGAAATGCAGCCACAACTCCGTCGCCTCCGCGTCGCCCTGGCGCATCGCCATGAACGACTCGATCGCCTTGTCCTTGCCCGAATCTATGAACCATTCGATGGCCGTCTCCAGATACTCCTGGCGGTCGGCGCTGCCGTTCAGGTATTTCGACCCGATCTTTTGCGCGACGCAGCCGGATTTCGAGAAATAGCGCTTGGCGTCGGCGACCCACGGTCCGGAGTAGACGGCGTTGCGCATTTCCTGGTTCGTGAGTTTGAGCCCTGCGATGTTGATGACCTTGAACCAGTCTATCTTCTCCGACTCCGTCCCCCTGCAAAAATACACCATCAATTCGTAGTCGAGGAATTTATTCTGGATGTCGGCCGGCAGGCGATGGAAATACTTCGACCCCAAGCCGTCGACGGCCCCCATTTCGCCCCAGGCAAAATCGCCAATGAAATATTGGCATATCGAGATCGTCCTCTGCTGGCCGTCCATTACTTCAAACGTGCCATCGTCCTTTTCGATCCAATACATCACATTCAAAGGGAAATTGCGCATCACAGTGGAAATCACGGCGTCGCGCTCTTTCTCCTTGTAGACGAACTCGCGCTGGTAGGGAGGACGTACATCGAGCCGCCCGTCATAGGCCCGCACGCCGGCCTCCACATCGTCGACGTATCCCTCGACTAGCTCGCGTATTGTAATCTTGTGCAATTTTATATCCATGTTCTTCGCTCCTTCCTATTTCTTGTGGCGGATAAGGATACGAGCATATGTTTCTTTCCCGCCTAATGTGAACCTATGCCCATATTTTGGATTGTCTTTGACATATCTATCCAGACCGACTATCTCGAACTGTTCAGGGTTGTACTTGTCCATGAACGTGATGGGCACGCCCATTACGCCGTCGTAATCATACGGAATGTCGGCCGTCTTTGAAACTTCTATCGCGTCGTAGTTGTCGTAACGCGGGAATTCCTCTGGCGTATATTGTTTGTAAAGCGGCAGATTCTCGTGGCGCTGTGGATAATCAAGATTGGTAAACCATCGCACACCCTTCACCCTGATAAACCGTTGTCCATTTTCATCTATGCCGCAAGTAGCCGCGTTGAGCGGATAATCTTCCGGTACGCCGAATTTCCTGTCGCCACTGTGAATAGAAACTCCGAGCCATATTCTGTTCGCCATGAACAGAGGGAAAACTTCTTTATATGTAATTGCGTTTACATTCCCTATAATCAAAAACTTCTTGTCGTACTTTACGAGTTGGGCGACGTATTCCCTGAAAAGCGAGAATGGCGGGTTGGTCACTACGATGTCGGCGGTCTTCAGAATTTCGACGCATTCCGGGCTGCGGAAATCGCCGTCGCCCTTGAGTTCGTGGACGCCGATTTCGCTGTCATCGACCGTCATGTTCCCGTTCACGTCGCCTTCATAGACCTGCCATATAGCCCGTTCGCTGTCCTGATAAGAAAAGAGATCCTTGTTCTGGCTTTTGTAGCATGTCGCAATCAAGCGCTTGAGACCGAGCCGCTCGAAGTTCTCCGCGAAATACTTGAAGAACTCGCTCTCGCGCGGATCGTCGCAATTGCACAGGACAACCTTATCCTTGAAATGCGCCCTGTAATGGCGCAATTCGTTTTCGATATCGACCCGTTGAGTGTAGAACTCGTCCTTCTTCGCCTTGCCCGCCTTGTGGAGCAAACTGTTATCAGCCATTGCAGCGCCTCCGACCGACAGCGCCACGAACAACCCTAGCAGCAAATTCCGGAGCATGACACCGTCCTTCTGTAATTTCGCCTGTGCGCAACCAAATCGCAGACACCCCGCCTGTACATGAAAAGGGCGCATTTCCTTCGCATGCACTCGCGCTGGCATACTGGTATAAGCCATAGATGGGTACATGCAGAGAAAATGCGCCCAAACGGGCGCACCTTCACTGACATGTCGTCCATCTAACTAAATATTACCAGTATTTCGCGCGAACGACGTGTAGTGTTGATGCTAAATCAACTTTGGGGTGGCGGGGCGAACCCGGCCATCCATCCCTGCGGATGTCTCCCCGCAGGAACGGCAAATATTGTAGCAAATATTTACCTGAACTGCAATAGCGGAAGGATTTTGGGCCACCTAGCCTGCGAACTTCGGATCTACCACTTGACCCCGACCCCCTGCAAATGGTATAATGGCGGCATGTTGCTGAAAATAGAAGATTTATCGGTCTCGTTCCGCAATGACGACGGCGAGGTCAACGTGGCCGCGGAAGATGTCAATCTGGAGCTCGAGCGCGGCGAAGTGCTGGGCATAGTAGGCGAATCCGGCAGCGGAAAGAGTTCGGTTTCGATGAGCGTGGCGCGGCTTTTGCCGAGCCCGCCCGCGTTCTATCCTAAGGGCCGCATTCTGTTCGACGGCGAAGATACTCTCACGATGCCGCTGCCGCGCCTCAGGTCGCTGCGCGGCAAGAAAATCGGCGTCATATTCCAAGACCCGATGGGGTCGCTTTCACCGCTGCACAGGATATGCGACCAGCTGGTGGAGACGATTCTCCTGCACGAAGACATGTCGAAGGCCGCGGCGCGCGACATGGCGCTCGAATGGCTCGGCAAGGTCGGCATACGCAACATTCCCGTCATCGCCAACGCCTGGCCGCACGAACTCTCCGGCGGCATGCAGCAGCGCGTGATGATTGCGATGGGATTGATGCTGGGACCTGATCTCGTCATCGCCGACGAGCCGACGACCGCGCTCGATGTGACGGTGCAGGCGCAGGTGCTGCGCCTCATGAAGGCGCTCCACCGGGCGAACTCCGGCGTCCTTTTGATTACGCACGACCTCGGCGTCGTCTCGCAGATGGCCACGAAACTAGCCGTCATGAAAGACGGGAAGGTGATCGAAAAATCGAACGACCCGGCGGCGTTTTTCACCGCCCCGTCGCACCCGTATTCCCAAAGCCTCGTCCGCGAAGCGCGCAAGATGGAACTGGAGAACTAGGAAATGAAGCGCATAGGCATTATCGGCGCGGGGCGTTTCGGGCTCGCGCTCGCGGAATCCCTTTCGAACGCAGGTCTGGACGTGATACTCGTCGACCGCAACCGCCCGGCGATGCAGACGGCGAGCGAGTTTGTGAACGCGCTCCAGGGCGACGCCACGCAGCCGCATGTCCTCGAAGAGGCGGGGTTCGCCGAATGCGACCTCGTCGTAGTGGCGATCGGCAGCAACATGGAAGCCTCGGTCATGGCGACGGCGAACTGCAAGGAACTCGGCGTCCCGAACGTCGTCGCAAAAGCGACGAGCGAACTACACGGAAAGATACTGCGCAGAATCGGCGCGGACAACGTCGTCTACCCGGACCGCGACAGCGCCCACCGCCTCGCCCGCGCCATCGCAAAAGGCGATGTCATCGACTTCCTCGAAGTCTCCGAGGGCTATTCGATAGCCGAAATCGACGTCCCAGACGGCATGCGCTCCAAGACGCTCGCAGAATCGAACTTCCGCAACGCGACCGGGCTCACCGTCCTTTGCATCCGCCGCGCCGACCCGGACCCGATCAAGCCCCGCCACGTCATCATCCCGAAGGCTTCGGACGTGCTGATGACGGACGACAAGCTCATCGTGTTCGGCGAAACGAAGAAACTCGACGCCCTGGGATGATTTGAAATGAGCACATTGACGATCAGGGGCGGGAAGGTTGTCGGCGGCGAGCTGACCATATCAGGCAACAAGAACGCGGCGCTGCCCATGATAGCCGCGGCGCTGCTGACCGACGGGGAAGTGACGCTCGAAAACGTCCCCGACATAGCCGATGTCGCAATGATGCTCAAGGCGGCCGCGCAATTCGGAGTGAATGTTGAGAGGGCGCCAAACGGCGTGGTGCGGCTGAGGGCCGACAAACTCCGCAGCACGTCGCTCGGCGGGGTTCTCGCCGCGAAGATGCGCACGAGCTTCCTCTTCGCCGGCCCCCTGCTCGCCCGCATGAAGCGCGTGTCGCTCCCGCCACCCGGCGGCGATGCAATCGGCCACCGCAGGCTGGATACGCATTTCGCAGGCTTCAGGGCGCTGGGCGCGAAGGCTTCGCACGGCAGGAAATCGCTGCGTTTCGCCGGCGAACTCAAAGGGGCGCGCATCCTCCTCGACGAAGCGAGCGTCACTGCCACGGAGAACATACTCATGGCGTGCGTGACCGCAAAGGGAAAGACGACCATATTCAACGCCGCCTGCGAGCCTCACATATGCGACCTCGCCCGCATGCTCAATTCGATGGGCGCGAAAATCTCCGGCGCCGGCTCGAACAGAATCGAAGTCGAGGGCGTCGAAAAACTCTCTGGCTGTACGGCGAGAGTGGGCTGCGACTACATAGAAGCCGGCTCCTACATCGCCGCCGCAGCGATCACCGGCGGCGAACTGCTCCTGCGCGGCATCGAGCCAGGCCCTTTTGAAATCCTCGAAGCCGCATTCAAGCGCTTCGGCGTCTCTTGGCAGATCGATTCCCGCGAAGGGACGCTCCTCTACGTGCCAAAAAAGAAACGCCGCACAATGCGCTACGATCTGGGCGACACAATCCCCAGCGTCGCGGACGGCACGTGGCCTGCATTCCCTTCGGACTTGATGTCGATCCTGATCGTCCTCGCGTCGCAGACCCGCGGCACGTGCCTCTTTTTCGAAAAGATGTTCGAGTCGCGTCTCTACTTCGTCGACAGTCTCCGCCAGATGGGCGCTAAAATCGTGCAGTGCGACCCTCACCGCGTCGTCGTCACGGGCCCGTCGCAACTCTACGGCGGCACGGTGGTCTCGCCCGACATCCGCGCCGGCATCGCGCTCGTCCTCGCCGCGCTCGCGGCGAAAGGCGAAACAAAAATCCTGAACGCGGAAATAATCGACCGCGGCTACGTGGCGGTGGAGAAGAACCTCGCCGCGCTCGGCGCGGACGTCACAAGGGGATAGATTCATGAAAAAAATTTCCGCCGCCATGCTCGCGGCCTTGCTTGCGGCAGGCGCCGCCGCGACAGTGCCGCAAGTGCGCCTTGCATACAACTACTGCACGCTTTCGTATACGTTTGCATACTATTCCGACGCCGAATGGGAAGCGGAGGCGGACCGCCTCGCCGCAGCCGGATTCAACACCGCGCTCGTCACCGACGGCACGTTCAAAGTCTGGCAGCTGACGTTGCGCGAATGCGGCTACTCCGGCGATGCGATCGCGAAGTTCATCCCGGACGAATGCGCCCGCGCATGGTGGCTCATGGGCAACCTCACGGGCGAAGGCGGCCCGCTCGACAATGCGACGATAGATGCGGACGGCGAACGCGGCCGCCGCATCGCCGCCTTCATGCGCTCCCGCGGCATCGAACCCGTCCTTCACGGCTTCATGGGCATGATGCCACTCGGCCACCCCGGCGCAATACCGCAGGGACGCTGGAGCTGCTACGAACGTCCTCCTCTCCTCGACCCGACCAAACCCGAATACGCGCGCATCGCCGCCATCTGGCACAAGAACCTCGAACGCGTATACGGCTTCAAACCAAAATATCTCGCAGGCGACCTATTCCATGAGGGCGGCAATACGGCGGAGATCGACGTCACCGCCGCCACTCGCGCCGTCCAGGCCGCCCAGCAGGCCGCGTTCCCGGGCGTCACATGGGTTGTGCAGGCGTGGCAGGCAAACCCGACTCAGGCGGTCCGCGCAGGGCTCGATCCGCGCCACACGCTCGTCGAAGCGCTGGTGAAGGACATGGGTGTATATGCGCGAGGCCGCGAGGCCGTCGCGGGCTTCGACAACCTGCCGTGGATATGGTGCGAAGTGCTGAATTTCGGCGGCAACCACGGGCTTTACGGCAACCTGCGCACTTTCGCACACCTCGGCCGCGCCGCAAAGGGACGCGCCGCAGCCACATTCCGCGGCTACGGCGCACTCTCTGAAGGGTTCTTCACGAATGTAGTCTGCTCGGACCTCTTTGAATATATGATGATGCGCCCGGTCGGCGAGGAAATGGACGCCGCCGCGCTGGAATCGTGGCTGCGCGATTGGGTGGCGCGGCGATATGCATCGAGCGACGAACGCTTCTTCACGGCTTGGAAGATTCTGGCCGAGACGGTCTATTCTTGCGACCGATGCCAAGAAGGGACTGTAGAGAACGTAATGTGCGCTTCTCCTGCGCGGGACGTCGCGTCCGTCAGCACTTGGGGCCCGCGCGGGGGGCTGTGGTATCGGCCGGAACGCCTCTACGAGGCGCTCGCGCTCATGGAAGCCGCCGCCGCAGAGACAGGAACGACGCCAAAACTGCGCCAAGACATCGCCGACGTGAAGCGCCAGACAATCGCCAACCGGGCGAGGGCGCTCGTTCCCTCGTTGCGTACCAATGCCGCGGCGCAAAAAGAATTTCTGTCGCTCTTCCCGGCATTGGCCGCCGCCGTCGAAGACGTGGATGCATTTTCACTGGAGCGAGAGGAAACCCGCGCCCGCAACCGGGCAGGCGAACGCGGCATCGCCGCATTCCGCCGCATGGTGACAACCTGGACCTCCCCATCCCTCGCCCCGAATTCGCTTTGCGACTACGCCAACCGCGAATACGGCCGTCTCGTGCTCGAATACTACTTGCCGCGATGGAAAAAATTCCTAAGTCCTTCGGGGCTCAAGACTAAGGACTAAAAAAAGAGGCTCCCTCGCGGGAGCCTCTTTTTTTGGGGTTAGGCGACCGAGCCGCCGGCGGCCTCGATCTTCGCCTTCGCGGAGGCGGAGCAGGGGACCTTGACGACGAACTTCTTCGTAAGCTCGCCCGTGCCGAGGATTTTCACCTTCGGGCGCTTGTTGTCGTAGAGCCCGGCCTTGGCGAGCGCCTCGACGGTGATCTCCGCGCCGGCGTCGAAACGCTTCTCGAGCGTGGAGACGTTGATGCCGAGGGCCTTGGCGTTGAAGCGGGCGTTGTTGAAGCCGCGCTTGGGCAGACGCCTGACGAGAGGCATCTGGCCGCCTTCGAAGCCGAGTTTCTGCTTGTGACCCTTGCGGGCCGCCTGACCCTTGTGGCCGCGCGTGGACGTCTTGCCCATGCCCGAACCGCATCCGCGACCGACGCGTTTGCGGCGTTGGCGCGCACCAGGGGTGTTGGTTAGATTGTTGAGTTCCATTTTCTACGCTTCCTTCCTTTAGGCGAGAGTCGCCTGGATCTCTTCCTTGGAGCGGAGCTTCATGAGCGCGTTCATCGTAGCCTTGACCACGTTGAGACGGTTCTTGGAGCCGAGGGACTTGCCCACCGCGTCACGGATGCCGGCCGCTTCGAGGACGGGGCGCATGCCGCCGCCGACGATGAGGCCCGTGCCGTCGGGAGCGGGCTTGAGGATCACGCGGCCGCCGTCGCAGACGCCTTCGACGTCGTGCGGGATGGTCTTGCCGTGGAGAGTGATCTTGCGCATGTTCTTGCGCGCGGCCTCGCCGCCCTTGCGGATCGCGTCCGATACTTCGTTCGCCTTGCCGAAACCGACTCCGACGCACCCCTCGCGGTCGCCGACCACGATGACGGCGGAGAAGCTCATGCGGCGACCGCCCTTGACGGTCTTCGCGCAACGGTTCACAAACACGTTGTGCTCGTCGAGTGCGTCCTCCGCGCCCGACTCGCCGCGCCTGTCACGATTCTGTGCCATATTACTCCTCCTCCTTCTTTGCGCCGATGGAAAGGCCGGCGGCGACGGCGGATTCGACTATCGCCGCAACGCGACCGGTGTACTTGAAGCCGCCGCGGTCGACCACCGCAACCGTGATCCCGGCCGCCTTCGCCGCTTCCGCGGCAGAGGCGCCAAGAGCCTTGGCGACTTCCAGGTTCGCCTTCTTCTCCTTGAGAGAACTCGCGGAGGCGAGGGTTTTGCCCGCATCGTCGTCGATGAACTGCACGTACATGTGCTTGTTGGTGATGCAGATCGACATGCGCGGACGCGCCGCCGTGCCGACCACGCGCTGACGGAGGCGCAGATGCCTCTTCTGGCGCTGAACTTTGCGATTGAACATCTTCTGGTTCTCCTTCGAACGCCGCTTCTATTAAGCGACCTTCTTGCCCTGTTTGCGGCGGATGTGTTCGCCGACGTACTTGATGCCCTTGCCCTTGTAGGGTTCAGCCGGGTAGAACGAACGGATACGCGCGGCGGCTTCGCCGACGGCATCCTTGTCGCACCCGGTAACGGTCACCTGAAGGCCGTCGTTCTCGACCGTCACCTTCACCTTGGCGGGAATCTCGAAGATCTTCGGGGAAGCGAAGCCGAGCGAAAGCGCGAGCTTGTCGCCCTGCAACTGGGCCTTGAAGCCCGTTCCTTCGATCGAAAGCTGCTTCGTGAAGCCCTTCGACACGCCAATCGCCATGTTGTTGATCAGCGCGCGGGCGAGACCGTGGAAATTGCCGAGATTCTCGTCGTCCACGCAGGAAACGAGAACCTTGCCGTCTTCCACCTTCGCCGTGATGCCCTCATGCATCGTGTAGGAAAGCTCGCCGAGCTTGCCCTTGACCGTCACTGTCTGGCCTGCGACGGAGGCGCTCACGCCTTCGCCGAGGACGACGGGTTCTTTACCGATTCGAGACATTGTCTTGGCTCCTAGTTATGCTACCGTGCAGATGATTTCTCCGCCCAGGCGCGCCTTCTTGGCCTCGACGCCGGACATGACGCCCTTGGAGGTCGAGACGATCGCAAGGCCCATGCCGTCGAGGACGGAGGGTATCTGGCCGACGGAGACGTACTTGCGCAGACCCGGCTTCGAGATGCGCTTCATCTCCGTGATGGCGGGGACCGCCTTGTCGGAGTACTTGAGCGTGATGACGATTTGCGCCGGGAAGTCTGTGGTGAGGACGAAGTCGCCAATGTAGCCGGCCTGCTTGAGGACGCGGGCGATTTCGCACTTCAAATGGCTCGCGGGAATCTTGACGGAATAAAGGCGGGCCTTCAATCCGTTGCGGATCGTCGTGAGCATGTCGGAAATGGGATCTGATGACATTTTGATGATTCCTTCCGTTGAATGATTACCACGAGGCCTTGGTGACGCCGGGGATGAGACCGGCGACGGCGAGCTCGCGGAAGCAGAGACGGCACACGCCGAACTTGCCCATGTAGGCATGACGGCGCCCGCAGCGCTGGCAGCGGTTGTACGCGCGCACCTTGAATTTCGGGGTGCGCTTCTGCTTTTCGATTAGACACTTCTTTGCCATGATCAGTTCCTCCCTGCGAACGGCATGCCCATGGAGACGAGAAGCTCGCGGGCGGCCTTGTTGTCGGTCGAGCTCGTGACGAACGTGATGTCCATGCCGGAGTGTGCGCTCGCAGCTTCAACGAGTTCGGGGAAAATGGAATGCTCCTTGAGACCGAGCGTGTAGTTGCCGCGGCCGTCGAAGCCCCTGTTGGAAACTCCGCGGAAGTCGCGAATGCGCGGGAGGGCGACCGAGATAAGCCGGTCGGCGAATTCCCACATGCGCTCGCCGCGAAGAGTAACCTTGGCGCCGATCACCATGCCCTCGCGCAGCTTGAAGTTCGAGATGGACTTCTTGGCGCGGCAGAGGAGAGGCTTCTGGCCCGTGATGGCCGTGAGGTCGTCGACGAGCTGCTTCTGTTCGTCCTTGGAAACGATGCCGAAGCCCATGTTGACGACGATCTTCCGAAGGCGCGGAACGAGCATCTTGTTGGTCGTGCCGAGCTTCTGCTCGAGCTCGGCCACCATGCGGCTCGAATATTCGTCTTTAAGTCTTGCCATTTTCTTCGTTCCTTCCTTAGAGGGCCTTGCCGCTCTTTGCAGCGACGCGAGCCTTCTTGCCGTCGACGTCGGAGGTCTTCACGCGAGCGCCGCGCTTGGTGTCCGCGTCGTAGGGCATGAGCTTGCAGAGCTTGACGGGCATTTCCATCTTGACGAGGCCGCCGGCCTGCTTCTCAGTGCGGCGCATCGCCTTCTGGCGGACGTTCACGCCGCCAACGAGCGCCGTGCCGTCCTTTACATTCACCTTCAGAACGGTCCCGGTCTTGCCGGCATCGTTGCCGCTGACGACGATCACGGTGTCGTTCTTCTTGATTCTTGCTAGTGACATTGATAAACTCCTTCGGTTCAGACGACTTCCGGGGCCATGGACAGGATCTTCATATAGAGCTGATGAAGAGTCGGATTGTCCTTGTTCAATTCGCGAAGCTCGCGGGGCACGGGGCCGAAAACGCGCGTACCGATCGGATTCTTCCGGTTGGAGTCGAGAAGGACGCAGGCGTTCTGGTCGAAGTGCACGGACGAGCCGTCCGCACGGGTGATGCTCGCGCCGGTGCGAATGACGACCGCGTTGGCGACGGAGCCCTTCTTGACGACGCCGGTCGGCGAGGCTTCCTTGATGGCCACGCGGATGAAGTCGCCAAGATGCGCATATTCCTTGCGCTGCTTGAGGATGCGGAAGCACATCGCGCGCTTGGCGCCGGTGTTGTCCGCAACTATGAGGTTGGAAAGTTCCTGAAGCATTGTCCGAAACTCCTTACTTCACGATGCGCCAGCGCTTGGTGGCGCTGAGCGGACGCGTTTCCATGATGGTGACGACGTCACCGACCTTAGCCGTATCGTCCTCGTCATGCGCATGATACTTCTTCGTGCGCGTGATGATCTTGCCGTACAGCGGGTGGCGTTCGCGGTAGCTGACCGCTACGACCACGCTCTTCGCGCCCATCTTCGACGCGACCGTTCCCTTGCGGACCTTGCGGGCTCCGCGGGTGTTGACAGTTTCCGTGCTCATCAGATTTTGACTCCTGCGCGGGTGATGAATTTCGTGTGGATACCGATCTTCGTCGCAGCGAGACGGAGGCACTCCTTGGCCACTTCCTCGCTGACGCCGCCGACTTCGAAGAGCACCTTGCCGGGAAGAATCACGGCGGCCCAGAACTCGGGGTTGCCCTTTCCTCCGCCCATACGCACTTCGATAGGCTTGCGGGTGACGGGCTTGTCGGGGAATACGCGGATCCAGAGTTTGCCCTTGCGCTTCATCTCGCGGTTGATCGCGACGCGGCAGGCTTCAATCTGGGTTGCGGTGAGCAGGCCGCGGGTGAGGGCCTTGAGGCCGAACTCGCCGTAGGCAAGCTCCGTTCCGCTCGTGGCGAAACCGGAACGGTTACCCTTGGATACCTTGCGGTACTTCACTCTCTTGGGCATCAAAGGCATCGCTTACCTCCCCTCCTTGCGGTCTCCGCGCTCGCGGCGGTCGCGGCGTTCGCTGCGGGGCGCACGCGCCTGGAAACCTTCTTTCTTGCAGATCCAGACCTTGATGCCGATCTTGCCTGCGGTGGTGTTGGCTTCGGCGAAGCCGTAGTCGATGTTCGCACGGAGCGTGTGCAGCGGGACCTTGCCCTCGCGGCTCCACTCGACGCGCGCAATCTCGGCTCCGTTGATACGGCCCGAGGCGTGGACCTTGATGCCGTCGACGCCCATGTCCATCGCGACCTTCTGGGCGCGCTTCATCGCGCGCTTGAGGGCGATGCGGCGCTCGAGCTGGAGCGCGATGGATTCCGCGACGAGCTGCGCATCGGCGTCGGCGCCCTGAATTTCGCGAACTTCGATGTAGACTTCCTTCTTGGTCATCTTCTCGAGTTCGGCGCGGATCTGATCGACATCCGTGCCCTTGCGGCCGAGAATGACGCCGGGACGGGCGGAGAACAGCGTGACGCGCACGCGGTTCAGATAGCGCTCGATGAGGATCTTGGAGATGCCGGCCTCGACGAGGCGCTTCTTGCACGTCTCGCGGATGAGCTGGTCTTCGATGAGGTACGCGCCGAATTTCTTCTTGGGAGCGAACCAGCGGCTGCCCCAGGCGTGCGTCACGCCAACGCGGAACCCTACGGGATTGACTTTCTGACCCATTTTATTCTACTCCTTACTTGGCCTGGGTGAGCACGACCTTGCAGTGGCAGAGGCGGCGGGCGATCGGGTGCGCCGAGCCGCGCGCTGTCGGCCAGAACCTCCTGACGCGGACGGATTCGTCGAAGACGCAAATCTTGACGAACATCTCGCCCGGCTCGGAGACGCCGTGGTTGTTCTTGGCGTTGGCGATTGCGCTCAGGATGGTCTGGCGCAGGATCTGCGCGGCCTTCTTGGGCGAAAATTCAACAATCTTGAGCGCGTCGGCGGCCTTGAGACCGCGGCATGCACGGGCGAGCGGGCGGCCCTTGGCGGCGGACATGCGCGCATTGCGCGTAATCGCCGTCACGCCGCCGGCGACCGCCGACTTGGCGGCCTCGGACTGGCGCTCCGGGCGCGTAGGGATGTGTGTTGAGCTGCTCATTTTCTATCCCCTTACTTCTTTTCGGCCTTCGCAGCGGAGTTGCCGTGCGACTTGAACGTGCGCGTGGGGGCGAACTCGCCGAGCCTGTGGCCGACCATGTTTTCCGTTATGAAGATCGGCATGTGCTGCCGTCCGTTGTGGATCGCGAACGTGAGGCCCACGAACTCCGGGAGCACCATCGAACGGCGACTCCACGTCTTGATGGGCTGCTTCTTGCCGGCAGCCTGCATCTTCTCGACCTTGCGGAGGAGGCTCTCCTCCACGTACGGTCCCTTCTTGAGAGAACGCGACATAGGTTATTTCCTCCTCTTGACAATGACTTTGTTGGATGCCTTGCGCTTGGCGCGGGTCTTGCCGCCCTTGGCGAGCTGACCCCAAGGCGAACGCGGATGGCTGCCGCCGGAAGTGCGGCCCTCGCCGCCGCCCATCGGGTGGTCGACAGGGTTCATCGCGACGCCGCGCACCGTCGGACGGATGCCGAGGTAGCGCTTGCGGCCGGCCTTGCCGAGCTGCACCGAGCTCCAGTCCTTGTTGCCGACCGCGCCGACGCATGCGAGGCAGCGGCCGTCGAAAATGCGGACTTCGCCAGAAGGCATCTTCAGCGTCACCTTGCCGGCGTCGCGCGCCATGATCTGGCAGCCGTTGCCGGCGCCGCGGGCGACCTTGGCGCCGCGTCCGGGAACGAGCTCGATCGCGTGCACCGTCATGCCAAGCGGAATCTGGATGAGCGGCAGGCAGTTGCCGACCGTCGCCTCGGCCTTCGGGCCGTTCATGATCTTCTGGCCGACCTTGAGACCCTCGGGGGCGAGGATGTAGGCCTTGACGCCGTCGGTGTACTCGATCTGCGCGAGATACGCAGAGCGCATCGGATCGTATGCGATTGCCTTGACTTCCGCCTCGACGTCGAATTTCACTCTCTTGAAATCGACGATCCTCATGCGCTGCTTCACGCCGCCGCCGTGGTGGCGCGTCGTGATGCGGCCCTGGTTGTTGCGTCCGGCCGTCTTGCGGACGGCCTTCGTCAAGCTCTTGACGGGACGCTTCTCCGTGATCTCCTCGAACGTGGGAGAAACGCGGAAGCGCTGTCCCTGGGAGCGAGCCTTGTATGTTTTAAGTGCCATTGCCTAAGCTCCTCAGACCTGTTCAATGCGCTCGCCGTCCTTGAGGGTGACGATCGCCTTCTTGATGGTGGGTTCGACCCGCGTGCGGCGGGTGCCGCGGATGTACTTCGTCTCGCCCTTCACGTTGATCGTGCGGACCTTGAGGACGTGCACTCCGTATTTCTTCTCGACCGCGTCGGCGATCTCGGGCTTGCGAGCGTCTGAAGCGACGTCGAGCACGTAGCGGTTCTGCACGGAGAGAGCCGAGCTCTTTTCCGTGATGCGCTGCTTCTTGATGATTTCTTTCGTCATGGCTCAAAACCCTTTACTTCGCGATTCGCTCCATGAGCGCGTCGAAACCGGCCTTGTCGCAGACGAGCTTGCGGTTCGCGAGAACCGTGTAGACGTCAAGCGCCTGGGCGGTGGAATAGTCGACGCGGGGGAGGTTGGAGGTGACGAGCACGACGGTGTCGTCCGCATCCTTCTGGACTACGACGGCCGTGCGGTCGGCGCCGACGTTCTTGAGGAGCGCGGCCATGAGCTTCGTCTTGGGCGCCTCGAACTTGAATTCGTTGACGACCACGACCTCGCCGGCGGCGATCTTGTCGGAGAGCGCCCTGCGGAACGCAAGCGCCATCACCTTCTTGTTGATCTTCTGTTCGAAGGAACGCGGCTTGGGACCGTGCGCCACGCCGCCGCCG
>DFGB01000074.1:67282-85288 GCA_002371135.1 Verrucomicrobia bacterium UBA3761
GCCACGCCGCCGCCGCGCCACACGGGCGACTGGCGGAAGCCCGCACGCGCATTGCCCGTGCCCTTCTGCTTCCAAGGCTTCTTGTTCGAGCCGGCGACTTCGCCCTTGCCCTTCGTGCAGGCCGTGCCGGCCCTGAGGGCGTTGCGGATCGCCGTCACGGCGTCCTTCACCGCCTGTTCGCCCTTGTCGAGCGTGAGAACCGCATCATCGACGGCGATGTCGGCTCCGGCCGCTCCGGCAGCCGTATATGTCTTGACCGTTGCCATGGCTTACTTGGCCCCCTTCTTCGCCTTGGCGGCGATTGCATTGTTCTTGAGGGACTTGCGGACGATCACAACGCCGTTGCGGGCGCCGGGAACGGAACCCTTGACGAGGATCGCATTGTCTTCGGGGCGAATCTGGACGACCTCGAGGTTGACGGCCTTGCGGTTCACATCACCCATGTGGCCGGGCATCTTCTTGCCCTTTTCAATCCAACCGGGGAGGTCGCGCGCTGCGAGACCGCCCGTGCGGCGCTTGGAGTGGCCGCCGTGCGTCATGTTGCCGCCGGCGAAATTGTAGCGCTTGAGGACGCCCGCGAAACCGCGGCCCTTCGTCACGCCAGTCACATCCACATACTTCACGCCTTCGAAATTCGCAACCGTGATCGCATCGCCGACCTTGACCTCTTCGCCCGCGTCGAGCGCGAACTCCTTGAGGACCTTCTTGGCGCCGACCCCGGCCTTTTCGAAATGCTTCTGCTGGGCCTTGGCGAGGCGCTGCGGCTTCTGATCGCCGAATCCGAGCTGGGCGGCCACGTAGCCATCCTTCTCGAGCGTCTTCAGCTGCACCACCGGGCACGGACCCACTTCAATCACGGTCACGCACGTGCGATTGCCTTCCGCATCGAACACCTGCGTCATGCCGACTTTCTTGCCGATCAATCCTTCCATCTCGTCCTCCTTAGACCTTGATGGTGATGTCGACGCCGGCGGGCAGATTGAGCTTCTTGAGCTCGTCGATCGTCTGCGCCGTGGGATTGACAATGTCGAGAAGGCGCTTGTGCGTCCTCATCTCGAATTGATCCATGGACTTCTTGTCGACGTTTGGCGATCTGTTGACCGTAAAACGTTCGATGCGCGTCGGGAGCGGGATCGGCCCGACAATCTGCGCACCCGTGCTGCGGGCCGTATCGATGATACCACCGACGGCCTGATCCAGAACCCTTGCATCGTAGGCCTGGAGACGGATGCGGACTCTTTGCTGTTGCATCTCTATCTTTCCTTGTGTTCTTCGTTTCCTGCGTGCGACTTTCCTCGCTTTCGACGCGCTCCACCCGGAGTTGGCGCCGTGGACCCGTTGGGCGTCCCGCGCGCGGTTTCGTCGCCGCCGCAGTCTTCCGACATAGGAAAACGCCCGCGATTGCCGTTCGCAACCATGGGCGTTTCAAGTCCACAATCGCGACGCGGCGGGCCTTGCTCGCCCGTATCGCTAGACCTTCCTAGGGGAAGTAGAGGGATATTATACCAAAAACCCCGCCTCCAGCGCAAGGGGGTATTTCAGGGTTTTTCAACTTAATTAAAAGGAGAAAAAAGGAGGCGCGGCTTCAGCCGCGCACCCCTGCCAGGGCAGGCGCTTCGCGGACAGCCTTCGGCAGGGAGATGCTCCCCTGTCGCCAGCGCCGCGCTCAAACAGAGCGGCAACACTGAAATTCCCCAAATGCGTTGTCCTGGTGATTTCCGGCGGGCCACTTGACCCGCGGGGATGCAAAATGGTATAATACGCGAACTTTTCCCATGAATGACAATGCATAAAGAACAACAAATACAAATAGCACGCGAATACACCGGACGGACTTGGGGGGAGAAGCTGTGCCTTTTCGCGGCGACCGGGTTCGGTCTCGGGCTGTATGCACCGTTCGCGCCCGGCACTTTCGGCAGCATCCCGGGCGTGATTCTGGCGTATTTGACGACCAGCCTGCCGTTTGCCATCCAGGTCCCCTTCTGCCTCACGCTGACTCTGGCCGCGATACCGGTCTGCGACCAGGCCGAGAGACTTCTCGGCATAAAAGACGACGGGCGCATCAGCGCCGACGAATGGCTCCTTTTCCCGATTGCGCTCATCGGCATCCCCGTCTGGAATCTCCCATGGTGGTCGATGCTCGTCTTTTTCTGCGTGACAAGAGCCGTGGACATCATCAAACCGCCGCCGGCGCGCGCTCTTCAATCGATTCCCGGCGGCAAGGGCATAGTGATAGACGACTTCATCGCGAACCTCTATTCACTCGCAATCAACTGGACACTCTACATCCTCGTATTCAGATGACACCCGACACCGAGCACTCCATAATCCGGGTCGCGGACCCGTGCCGGCCGCTCGAGTTCGACCTCTCGCGTCCGCTGGAGATAGAAGTCGGCTGCGGCAGCGGCGGCTTTCTTACACGCCGCGCGGCCGCGCATCCGGAATGCGACTTCCTCGGCATCGAACGCATGCTGGGGCGCGTGAGGAGTTTCGCCGGCAAGTGCGCCCGCGCAAAGTTGAAAAACGCGAAAGTGCTGCGCCTCGAAGCGCTTTACACCTTCCACTACCTCCTTCCCGCGCACCACGCCAGACGCGTCTACGTCTTCTTCCCCGACCCCTGGCCGAAGAAGAAGCACCACTCCCACCGGCTGTTCGGTCCGAAATTCCTCTCGGCGCTGTGGAAGAGGCTGGAAATCGGCGGGCGAATCGAATTCGCCACCGACCATCGCGAATATTTCGAGGCGGTAAGAGAATGGTTCGCCGCCGATGCGCGCTACGAAGAGGTGGAGCCGATGCCGCGGCCGCCGGAGACGTGGACCGAATTCGAGGCCGCCTTCCGCGCCGAAGGCCTGCCGATCCACTCCGCCGCATGGAAGACCCTTCCCGCCGACGACTCGCCGCTCGCGCCGCTGACAATCCCGCCGGAGGCCGAACCGCGCGAGGGCGTCAAGCGCCGCTACGACGTCGAGGAGGTTGCTGAATGACGGACGGCGTGGAACTGCTTTCTCCCGCCGGAGATTTCGAAACGGCGCTCGCGGCGTTCGCCTACGGCGCCGATGCGGTCTACTGCGGCTTGCAGGATTATTCCGCCCGGGCATTCGCGAAGAACCTTGCCACGGACGAGTTGCGCCGCCTGCTGCGCGTGGCGCACGCGCCAGAACGGACGCGTCTAGGGGGCGGCAGGAAGGTATACATCACTTTCAACACGCTCGTCGATGCGCACGGCATCCCCGACGCGACCTCGCGCCTCGCAGAACTCGAATCGCTGGGCGTGGACGGCATAATCGTGCAGGACCTCGGCATCGCCAAAATCGCGCGAGAGCGCTTCCCCGGCCTTGAACTGCACGCCTCCACGCAGCTCGTAGCACACAACCTGGAAGGCGTCCTCGCGCTCAAGGATCTCGGCTTCAAGCGCGTCGTTCTCGCCCGCGAAACGAGCCTCGCCGAAGTGGAATCGATCGTGCGGCGGTGCGGAGTGGAGATTGAGTGCTTCATCCACGGCGCGCTTTGCTATTCGCTTTCCGGGCTGTGCCTGTATTCGGCCATGGAGCACGGCCGCAGCGGCAACCGCGGGCGCTGCGCGTATTCGTGCCGCGGCGCGTGCACCAAGGAGAACCGCCAGGCGGGCCACCCGTTTTCGATGAAAGACCTGCGCCTCGGCGAGGATGCGCGCCGCCTCGCGCGGGCCGGAGTCAAGTCGCTCAAGATCGAGGGCCGCATGAAGAGCCCCCTCTATGTCGCGAGCGTCACGAAATACTACCGCGAAATCCTCGACGGCGTCCATCCGCGAACCGTCACCGAAGCCGACCTCGAGACCGTATTTTCCCGCGAGACGACGAAACTCTATTTCGACGGGCGCGAGGCGGGGCGCGAGAGCGGCGTCGACGGCGTTCCGCCCGGCCATGCCGGCGCGCGGATAGGCGCCGTCAAACGCATCACACGCGACCGCGAAGGCCGCCGCTGGCTGCGCTTCCACACTCTCAGGGCGCTCGAAAAACACGACGGCATCCAATTCGCCCCGCACGCCTCGGACGACGGCGGCGAAAAGCGCGAGGGGTTCGGCATAACGCTCATGCGCAAGGCGATCTCCCGCGCGCCGGTGTTCGAAGTCGCCGCCGGCGAGGATGTCGAATTGCTGCTGCCGGACGAAGGCTTCGCGAACATCCGCCAGGGCGACGACGTGTTCCTCGCGATGTCCAACACCGTGAAGAACAAATTCCCGCTGCCGTCGTATCGTCCGGGCGACTGGCCCGGAACGCGCGTCATCGACGTCGAACTGCGCCTCGCGCGCAACGCAATAACGGCGAAAGCGGGCGACTGCGAAGTCGCCATCGAAGGCGACTTCACCCCTGCGCACAACCCGGCCGCGACCCCGGAGGCGTGCAAAAAGGCATTCTCGCGCCTTGGCGAGAGCGACTGGCGCCTTGGCGAACTGCGCCTCGACGACCCGGATCGTCTGTTCGCACCGATGAGCGTGTTGAACGACCTCCGCCGCCGCCTGGTGGCGGAGCTGGAGGAAAGAGGAAAGCGGGAAGAGGAAGCCGGGACTACCTGGACATCAGGCTACACAGAAGTCCCAGACGTCCCATATGTCCCGGCAGTCCCGACACCCTCGACCATCAAGCTCCGCTTCGGCCAGACAGAGCCGGAAGGAGAGTGGCGCGAAAGAATAATAGAAATCGCCTCCAGCCTCAGGCCAGATGCGCTGGGACCGGCCCGGGACGACACCCGCCTCGCCCTCCCCGTATACACGCCGGAAGCGCAATACCCCGCCCTCCGCACGCTCGTCAAGGGATTGCTGCATCGCGGCTGGAAACGCTGGGAGGCGGCCGACCTTGCAGGCGTCCGCATGCTGCGCTCGCTCGGCGTCGAGGATATCTCCGCCGACTGGACGCTATACGCATTCAACGCCTGCGCCCTTGAATCGCTCGCCGGATACGGCGTGAAAAGGTTCGTCGCAAGTCCGGAAAATTCGCAGGAAAACCTCGACTTCCTCGCCGAAGGCGGCTATGACGTCGAATTTCTCGAGCGCCAATCGACGCCGCTTTTCATTTCGCTCAACGAACCCGCCGGCGGCACAGGAATCTACAAAACTTCCGATTCCGGGGAAATCGCCGTATTCGAAAAGGCCGGCCTTTACATCACGACCCGCCCGGAGCCGCGCCGGTTCCACACGCCAGAAGGCCGTCCGACGCGCATCGACATATCGTGGGACGCGGACAGAATCTAGAAGATCTAGACAGTCTAGAAGAACTAGAAAATTTAAATGTAGAATTATTTCCATGGGTCTTCGCGAGATAATACGGTTCGCCAAGAAAGCGGCGTGGTTGCTGCCCGGGTTTCTCCTATGGGCGGCGTTCGTGCCATTGGCGGAAAAGACGAACGTGCTCTTCGCGCTCGCGCCGCTGATGTTCGCCACCCGCCGCGCCCTGAGGCCGCGCGACGCGGCTTGGCTGTGGTTCAAGAACGGGCTTCTTTTCTGGGTGCTGACGCTCTCGTGGATGCCGGCGATCGTCAAAAACGGCGGGCCTGCGCCGCTCGTCGTACTCGGCTGGGGTGCTCTCGCGGCATATTGCGCACTCTACTTCTGGCTCTACGGATGGCTCGCCGCGTCATTCTGGGACTGGGCGAAACGCGGGGCGTATTGGCGGCGGCTGGCGACGCTGGTCGCGGCAGAGCCGCTCTTGTGGGCCGGGCTTGAAATCGTCCGCAGCCGCCTTGGCGGCGGGTTCGCGTGGAATCAGCTGGGCGTGGTGGCGGCAAACGGCGGCTTCGCATCGCCTGCGGCGCTGGGCGGCGTGTATCTGATCGGCATGCTCATCATCCTCGTCAACGGAACGCTCGCCTCGATTGCCGAGAGAGTGCTCGCTCCCGTCCTGCGGCTCGTGCAATACTGGAAAACTCCGGGCTGGGCGAGAAGCCTCGAGACGGCGGTGCCGCTCGCCATCGTCCTCGCGACATACTCGATCGCAAACGGCGTCGTGAACGCCGGAGGAACCGAGCCGCCGCGCAGATTGCGCGCCGCGCTAGTCCAGCGCAACTTCCCGTGCGTATTTTCATCAAAGCAAGAGAACCCCGTGGAAGCATACGGGAAACTCGTGGAAAACTTCTCCCTCCTCAAACCCGACATCATCATCTTGAGCGAAAGCGCGCTCGCCGAAATCGGAGAAATCGGTTCGGCGAACGCGGAAAAGTTCACCGCCTGGCTGCGCGCGAAGACCGGCGCCCGCGCGGTGCTCGCGGGCGGCTCCAGGCGCGACGGACTCGGCCGCGCCTACAACTCCGCCGCGCTCTACTCCGCCGACGCGCCTCTCCAAGTCTACGACAAAAACCACCTCGTCCCCTTCGGCGAATTCATCCCCTTCGACAAAACTTTCCCCGCCCTCCAGCGCCTCGCGCCGGTAGGAAGCTGCACGCCGGGCGAACCGAAACTGCTCGACTTCGACGGCATCAAGCTGGGCGTGGCGATATGCTTCGAAGATACAGACTCCGCGCAAATCCGGCGCATGGCGGCATCTGGCGCCGACGCGCTCGTCTTCATCACCAACGACAGCTGGTTCTCGCAATCCGACGAAACAATAGACCACGTCTGGCAGTCGACCGCCCGCGCGGTGGAAACGGGACTGCCGGTGCTGAGGACGGGAAATTCTGGCGTGACCCTCGCAATGACGCCGCAAGGCGTCGCCACAACCCTCTCCGGCGACGCGCGCCGCCCGGCGATCGACATCCCCGGCGCCATGCTCGAAACCGCCATAATCGCGCCCGGCAAGCGCAAAACCCCGTATGTCCGTATGGGCGACAAACCCATTTTTATTTCTTTTCTACTTCTCATAACCGCCTTGGTTATGGTAAAATATAAAGCACATCATGAATAATACAGACCCATGCCCATGCAAGTCCGGCAAAGAGTACGGCGAGTGCTGCCACCCGTACATCGCCGGCGTAAAGAAAGCCCCCACCGCCGAGGCGCTCATGCGCGCGCGCTACTCCGCATATGCCGCCGGAGAAATCGACTTCCTCAAGGAAAGCTCCGTCCCGGCCGTGCAGGAGGAATTCGACGAAGCCGCCTCGCGCGCCTGGAGCCGCGCCGCCAAGTGGCACGGCCTTGAAATCATCTCCACCGAAAAAGGCGGCGAAAACGACACGACCGGCGTCGTCGAATTCCGCGCCGCCTACACCGCCAACGGGGAATTCTGCAACCACCACGAAGTCTCCACGTTCGTCAAGGACGAAGAGGGGAACTGGAAATTCGAAGACGGCGAAATGGTCGGCGAGACGCCGACCGTGCGCGAAGAGCCAAAGGTCGGCCGCAACGACCCGTGCCCCTGCGGCAGCGGCAAGAAGTACAAGAAGTGCTGCGGGAAAGATAAATGAAGCCCAAGGCGTTTCTATTCGACTTCGACGGGACGCTCGTCGACACCGAGGCCGCATGGACGCGCGCCATCGTCGACCTCGTCGTCACGCGCGGCGGGAGGACTTCCTTCTCCCGCATCCTCCCCGCCGTCGTCGGACGCAATTGGCTTGATATCGACCGCTATCTCCACCGCGAATACCCCTGCCTCGGCGACTCTACGCCAATGCAGGACGCAATCGAGTTGAGGAAATTCTACAACCGCCGCGCGAAAGACCAGCGCGCGCTGACGATCAAGTCCTCGGTCGACTTCTTCCTCAAGGCCGCCGCAGTCGCCCCGTGCGCCATCGTCTCCGGCTCGCCGCACGACGATGTCGCCGCAATGGTCTCGCTCCTCGGCATCGCCGACAAGACTGCGTTCGTCCTCGGCGCCGGCGAATACGACGAAGGCAAGCCCAGCCCCAGCGGCTACCTCAAGGCAGCCGAAATCCTGGGCGTATTCCCGGAAGACTGCATCGTCGTGGAAGACTCCACCGTCGGCGTCCAGGCGGGCGTCGCCGCAGGCATGCGCGTCCTCGCTCTCAACCGCCGCAAGGATTTCCCGCAGGATGTCGAAGGTGCCACATGGGTCGTCGACGACCTCGCCTCGGTAGACCTCGAATGCTTGTTTGAGTTGAAAAGTTGAATAGCCAAACGCCAAATCGCTTTTCAACATTTCAACTTTTCGACCTTTCAACTTTCCCGTGAGCCTAAACGCATTATACGACAGGCACTACGCCTTCCGCCATGTGCGCATAATACTGCGTCCGAGCCACATGCTCGAGACGTTCGGCTCCACGCTTGTAAACTACCACCTCGTCTCCGAGCTCGAGGACGCCCCCAACAAGATCCGCATCCGCGAGGGCCGACTGGAAGCGCACCAGCCGCTCGTCATCGCGCCGGACAACCTCGCCGAAATCACGACAGAAGGCCTCGGCGAGGAAGCGCGCGCGTATCTCGAATACCTGCGCGAGAACGAAGAAAACCTGCGCATTCTCCGCTACGGCTACCACCTCAAGAGCGATCATTTCTCCGAACAGATTGTAACCGACCGCCTGTCTGTCGTCACCGAACGCGTCAAGGCGGCGGTTCTCGAAAGCGGGGACAAATTCGCCGCCGTCCTCCAAGGCGTGGATTCGCCTTGGGATGTCGCGCTCGTCGAACTCTGGCGGCAGGAAGTAATGCGCTCCATAGGCAAGAACATCGTCGAACTCCACGGACGCGGGAAATTATGAACACGGCCCAGATCCCAGATCCTGGATGCCCTAGGCGTCCTAAATGTCCTAGACCATTTGATTTGGGACTTTCATAAAAACTACAATTCATGCAAACGAAGACGAAGATTATCGCGGTGGCGAACCAAAAGGGCGGCGTCGGCAAAACGACGACCGTCGTGAATCTGGCGGCGGCGCTTTCGGCCCGCAGGCGCGCCGTGCTCGTTGTCGACCTCGACCCGCAGGCCCACGCCACCCTCGGCCTAGGCCTTGAAAAGTGCGCCGGCGTGTCGCTCTATCCCGTCCTTCTCGGCGAGAAGCCCATCGAAGAAGTAATCCAGCCCACGAAGTGGAACAACCTCAACGTCATCCCCTCGGAAGTCGACCTCGCCGGCGCCGAACTCGAATTCTCCTCGCGTGCGGACCGGCTCGAGATGATCCGCAACGCCCTCGCGCCCGTCAAAGACGCCGGCGCCTTCGACTACATCATCCTCGACTGCCCCCCTTCGCTCGGCATCGTAATGACGAGCTCCCTCGTCGCCGCAGACGGCGTCCTCATTCCGATTCAGGCCGAGTTCCTCGCGATGGACGGTCTCGCGCTCATAACTTCCTCCATCGAACGCATCCGCGCCGGCGTCAACCCGTCGCTCGAATTGAACGGCATCGTTTTCACGATGGTCAACATGGGCACGCGCCTCACGCAGGATGTGATGACCGAAGTGCGCAACCATTTCGGCGAGAAGGTGTACGAGACGACGATTCCGCGCAACGTACGCGTCGGCGAAGCGCCGTCGATGGGCATGCCTGTCGTGTTTCTCGATCCTCGCTCCAAGGGCGCCGAGGCATACAAAGCGTTCGCATGGGAGTTCATGGCGAAAAACCCGACCCGCTTCGATTTCTCCCAGGCCATCGCCGCCGTGAAGAACGTCCTGCCGACTCCCAAGATCGAATCAGACGAAGTAAAACCCGCCGACGATGAAAATATCGGTGATAATACCGCACCTCGGCAAGAAGAAACCCCTGCCTCGAACTCTTGAGACGGTGCGCACCGCGGCCGGAGGCCTCGACGCAGAGACGATACTCGTCGAAGACTCTGAATGCCGCGGCGTCTCGTGGGCGCGAAATCGCGGACTCGAGCGCGCAAGTGGGGAGTACATATTTTTCGTCGACGCGGACGACGCGGTCGCGAAAGATTTTTTCGCCGCGCCGCTCGCGGAACTTGAGAGGACAGGCGCCGACATATGCTTCTTCGACGCCGTCGGCCTTCCCTTCTCGCGCTCTTTCGCCCTTGAAGGCAACGCCGCAATACGCGAAGCGTTCTTCAGCGCGTTTCTCGGCTATTCGTTCGAGGACGTGCGCAGGTGGAATGCCGGCGGGCCGCTGTGGAAGACGCGCGAACTCGGCTACGTGTGGCGGGCGGCGTTCCGCCGCGCGTTTCTGGAAGAGCATGCAATCCGCTTCGACGAAACACTGCGCATAAACGAAGACGCGGCGTTCCTCTCTACATGCGCCCTCTACGCCGTGCGGACCGCCCAATGCCGCGAGGCGCTATACGAATACCACCCCGCCCCGGACGGCCTCTCGTCCCGCGCCTCGCGCGCCAGACTGGAAAAAGACTACAAATTCGCCGTTCTCGATTTCCGTCTGCGTCTCGATACGCTCGCAAGCGGCGGCGCATGGAAGTATTGCGAGGCGAGCTGCGCATTCTCAGCGCTCGAAATGCTGCGGCGCTGGCGCGGACGCGGGCTTGAACGCTATCTCGCCCGCCCGCGCGTCCGGGGCGCACTTCGCGATTTTCCGCTTTCCTGGCGCCACCCGGCCGTCGCCGCCGCCATCGTTTTACTAAGGTTGCTCTCATGTTGCTCTCGGTAGTAATAACAACAAAGAACGAAGAAGCGAATATCGCTTCGTGCCTCGCCCCGTTCGCCACATTCAAAGACGAGGTGGAGACGATAGTCGTCGACAACGCATCGACCGACGCCACCAAGGCGATTGCGAAGCGCGAGGGCGCCCGCGTATTCGACAAGGGCCCCGAACGCTGTGCACAGCGCAACCTCGGCTGGCGGCGCGCCGCCGCCCCGTGGGTCCTCATCCTAGATGCCGATATGGTCCTCCCCCGGGAGACGATCGAAGAAATTCTCGCCGCCGCCAAGGCGGACGAGGCGGACGCGTATTGGATACCGGAAGTGCGCACGGGCGACGGCTGGCGTGTCAAGGTCCGGAATTTCGAACGCTCGTTCTACGACGGCACATGCATCGACGCGCTGCGCCTCTTCCGCCGCGACGTCCTCGCCAAAACCGGCGGCTACGACGAAGAACTGATCGCCGGGGGAGAAGACTGGGAACTCGACATCCGCGTCCTCGCCACCGGCGCCAAATGCGCCATCCTGAAGAACCACCTCCTCCACAACGAGAAGCGCCTCACATACTCCAAGATGCTCGCGAAGAAGGCCTACTACACGCGCTCCTTCGCCGCATACAAGGCGAAGTGGCCCGGCCATCCGGCCGTGCGCAAGCAATTCTCGCCGTGGTACCGCTTCGTCGGCGTCTTCGTGGAAAACGGCAAATGGCGCAAGGTGCTGCGACACCCGATCCTCTTCGCCGGCGTCATGTTCGAGCGCTTCTCCGTCGGCGTCGTGTATTTGGCAAACAAAGGGAAGAGGGAAGATCGTGAGCGGCGTTAAGCGAACAAACCCGTTTGTTATTGTGCCGGACAGAGTTTTTGTTAGTATTTTTATCGCAGAGACGCAGAGACGCAGAATGTGAAAAGTCCTGATAAACTCTGCGTTCTCAGCGTCTCTCAAGTCTCTGCGATAAATACTGGCCTTATTCATGTCCACCACAATAATCTTCCCTCTTCCCCCTTCCCTCTTACCCCTTCCCTCTTACCCCTTCCCCCTTCCCTCTTCCCTCTTCTTATGGCTGACGGCGACTACGAACGCAGATTTTCACGCGAGGCGGAATTGAAACGCCTCCAGCGCATCATAGATGCGCGAAAGGACAATTGCAATGGAAGAAAGACTCTTCAATCTGAAATCGAAATTCAAGCCGACGGGCGACCAGCCGCAGGCGATTGAGACGCTCGTCAAGGGGCTCTCTGCAGGCGAGCGCCGCCTGATTCTGCAAGGCGTCACCGGCAGCGGCAAGACGTTCACGATGGCGAATCTCATCGCCCGCTGGAACCGGCCTGCCTTGATTCTCTCCCACAACAAAACCCTCGCCGCACAGCTCTTCGCCGAACTCAAGGGCTTCTTCCCAGAGAACGCCGTAGAGTATTTCATCTCCTACTACGACTACTACCAGCCCGAGGCGTACATCCCCCAGACCGACACCTACATAGAGAAGGACGCGGCCATAAACGACGAAATCGAGCGCTACCGCCTGGCCGCCACGAACGCCCTCATCGCACGGCGCGACGTGATCGTAGTCTCCTCCGTCTCCTGCATCTACGGTCTCGGCGAATCGACCGAATACCGCGACCTCGCCGTCAAGATCGTGCGGGGAGAGGAACTTTCACGCTCGAACCTGCTCGCGCGTCTCGTCGAGGCGCAATATGTGCGCAACGACATCGATTTCTCGCCCGGCGTGTTCCGCGCCCGCGGCGACACGGTCGATATCTTCCCCGCCTACGAGACGAAGGCGATCAGGGTGGAGTTCTTCGGCGACGAGGTGGATTCGATATCGGAGCTCGACCCGGTGACGGGGCGCTGCGGCGTCGCAATGCCGGCCGTCACCGTGACGCCGGCGAAACAATTCGTCCTCGGCAAGGACAAATTCGACGCCGCCTTCACGCGCATCGAGGCTGAACTCGCCGACCGCCTCAAGTTTTTCGAATCGCAAGGCAAACTCCTCGAAGCGCAGCGCATACGCGAGCGCACAGAATACGACATCGAAATGATGCGGGAGCTCGGCTACTGCAACGGCATCGAAAACTACTCGCGCCCCCTCACGGGCCGCGCCCCCGGTTCGCCGCCGGAATGCCTCCTCGACTATTTCCCCGACGATTTCCTTACCATCATCGACGAATCGCACGCCACCGTCCCGCAGATCCGAGCCATGTACAACGGCGACCAGGCGCGCAAGCAGATGCTCGTCGACTTCGGCTTCCGCCTGCCAAGCGCAAAGGACAACCGCCCTCTCAAGTTCGATGAATTCAACGAAAAGGTCCGGCAGATCGTCTACTGCTCGGCCACGCCGGGCGACTTCGAATACTCCGAAGCAGAAACCGTCGCCGAACAAATTCTGCGCCCGACCGGCCTCCTCGACCCGCAAATCGAAGTTCGTCCGCTCGCCAACCAGATAGACGACCTCATCGCCGAAGCGAACAAAGTCGCAAAGGGCGGCTCGCGCGTCCTCGTCACCACCCTCACAAAACGCAGCGCCGAAGACCTTGCCCAGTATCTGCGCGAAACAGGCATCCGCGTCGAATATCTCCACTCCGGCATCGATGCGATCGAACGCGTCGAAATTCTGCAGCGGTTGAGAAAAGGCGAGTTCGACGTCCTTGTGGGCATCAACCTCCTGCGCGAAGGTCTCGATTTGCCGGAAGTGGAACTCGTCGCGATTCTAGATGCGGACAAGGAAGGCTTCTTGAGATCGGTGACGTCGCTCGTCCAGACGGCAGGCCGCGCCGCCCGCCACGTGAACGGGCGGGTGATTCTCTACGCCGACCACGAGACCGACGCGATGCGCGAACTCATCCGCATTACGACCGGCCACAGGAAGAAACAACAGGCATACAACAAAGCGCACAATATAACGCCAAAGTCCGTCCGCCGCGAAATCAACGAATCTGCATACGTCTACCGCGATTCGAAGCGCGGCGCGAAGCCGCTCGCGGCGCCGCTCGCGACAACCCCGGCGGCCGATCTCACCCCTTCCAGCCTCATCGCCGAACTCACGAAGGAGATGCTGGAAGCCGCCGACGCCCTCGAATTCGAACGCGCCGCCTACCTCCGCGACAAGATAAAAGCGCTCCGCGCAAGTAGGAAGTAGGACGTAGGAAGTAGAGCGCTCCAGCGCCAAGGAGGCGCGGCTTTAGCCGCGCACGGGAGGGCCGCGCTCCTGCGCGGCCGAAGTAAAAGACAGGAAGCAGGGGATTGAACGTACGACCTGACCAAACGGCAAATCTCCTACTTCATACCTCCTACTTCCTACTTGTTATCATTCATTTGTCGTGTCGACCGCAATCTTGTGATACTGGAGCGACTCGCCTGACGGGAACGCGGGGGCGACAGGCGAAACCGTCTCGCCGCTAGCCTGGACAGCCTCGCCATCAGCCATCGTGCCGCCAAGTTCCGTGCCATTCAATGCGGTGCCCGAACGCACCTTGTACCACAAGCCGGGAATCGCCTTCACGGTGTAGGACGGCGTCGTTGCGCCCTCGGCGAACGTCACGGGCGACGCATCCGCCGGGACAGGCCGCACCGGCACCTCGCCGACAGAGCCCTCGGGATTCAGCGCAATCGTCACATTCCCGGCCGACCCGCCGATCGTGAACGCGCCCGTAATGTCGTTTTCCCCGAACTTCACCTTGACATTCGCCGGTGAAATAGCCGTCCCCGTCGTCGTCAATGTCGCCACCTGCGGAGGCACGACGACACTACCAACATAATTTGCGGGAAGGGCTGCTATTGCACTCGTCGAGCCCTCCTCTGGAGTTGCCTCAGTCTCTGCAAGCTCAAGATACAGGCCGTCCGTCGCCTCGCCTTTATTCCGGCGAGTCGCTATCGTACCGGTAATAATGTTCATACCCTCGATTTCGATGTCGGGATTTGTAAATTCATACTCTCCGCCGACAGAAAGCAACTTCTGGCCCTCGAACAACTCGGCGGAGGCAGAGACAGGGAATGTCAGTTTTGTTATCGTAAAAGCTATACCGACATCGTTCACAAGAGTTAAATCTCCCGGCGAAGACTGCACAACCTCGTCAAACAACACTTGAGCAGGTGTGTTTGTTTTAGTGAATGAGAGCCGTCCTGTTCCGGACACCTTGTAAAACCTGTAATACGTGCCGCTGTTGGATCCGCTGATCGAAAGCGAACCCGTAAGTTTTATATTCGGTCGTGGCTGATGGCCATGTTCGTCGCTTCTAGCCGCATTCGTCTTCAACCAACATTTGGAATCTCCAATAATCTCGACCGTTGACGAGGCTATTCCGTAGTTGCAGAAATTGATGCCATTGGACAACAAATTGAACTCCGGCAGCACTACAGTCCCCGTCCATTGCCCGAACGACATTGCGGAGTCGGCGGAAGCCACTGTGGAAAGCGCAATCTTGCCGCTTCCCGTTATTTGTCCTGAAATAGAGCCGCCAGACGCTACAGCGACATTGTATCCCGCCGGAACGGTCACGGAAGCTCCGACCGCACCTGTCAATTCCACCGTCGAGGATTGCGTTGCATAATCCGCCACGTTCAACGCCCCGGACGCTATCGCCGGCAACGCCACCGTGCCGGTCCACGACTCGTCAAACAGCAAACGGGGCGGCAACGCCTCATACGATACTCTTCCCGCGCCTGTCAGCGTATTCGCGATTGAGCCTGTGGAAGTGATATTGATCGTCTTGCCATTCCCGATGGACATCAATGAGGTCCCGCCTATCGCGCCATCGACATATATTGAGCCAGTGCTGTTATCCATCGCAACAGTTCCGCCATTCAATGTCATGGACGCAAGTTTCATGTCACGATAATTTCGCTCAAACGTCAGCGTTTTGTTGTCTGCTATGGTAATTACGACATCAGGCAAAAGAGCATTTACATTTCCCGGCCTGAACGTAACATTTCCGTTGATTTTTATTGATGAGAGGTTTACCGGGAGCAATGCCGACACCCAAACAGTAGCATCATCATTGTCAAATACTACCACATCACCAGCATTGATTACTGTTTCTGTTTCCTTATCCGACAACGTAACCTTGAAATTGTTGTCGCCATCCGTCCCCATATATCCGCTCTTGTAATACACCTCGTAGCCATCGCCCTTCTTGCGAATGACCTTGTGGCCGTTGCCGTCGTCGTCCTTGACGACGACGCAAGTCTCCGAAAAATCGATGCTTTCGTCAAGCAGCGTAATCACGCCTGTATTGCCTGCGGCGGCGATTGCATCATCGAGATTCAAGTATGCAACGCCATTGACCGTCGCTACAGGAGTTACGTGTAGCACCAGACCTGTCGCAGTTTTTTCGACGGACAAATGAGGATTGGAACCAGGAGCCATTTCAAATGTGCCGTCCGGCGCGGCCGACCAAGAGACGATCTTCGCGTTATCGTACGCCACAGCGCCATTGCCGAGCGCGATTTTCACGGTATCATTCGCGCCGACGGTGATTGCGGTCGATGCGGTGAGAGAGGGAGAGTTCGCATTCGTATAGTTGAATGTCAAGGTCGAGCCGCCGTCGAGATCGATGGTATCGATCGTCAGCGCAGAATCCGGCAGCGAAAGCGAATTGCCCGCACCGACCGTCAAAACACTAAAACCAGAAACGCCCGTCGCGCCCGAAAGGTCGATGTCTCCCTCAATCGCCAGCGTCTTCGCGCCCGTGGCATTACCGCCCATAAGAGTCGCGCCTGTGAAAACGCCGTCCTTCAGCGCAAGCGTCGCCGAGCCGGTCACGGTGGCGCTTCCCATGCCATATCCACCTGCACATATCGTGCCGGTGTATTTACCGCCATCAAGCGTCACCGACGAATCTCCCGCGACGGATGCAATGCCAGATGCCGCCCAGCAAGCACCGATGATATTGCCGATGAAGGTCACTCCAGCGGGTGCTGTAACTGCGACAGAAGTTGAACCGCCTATTTCCGTAGCGCGGTCCGCACCAGACTGACCTCCGTAAGACCCACCTACAATCCCTTTCACAAAAGTTCCTTCCGCTTCATTTGGCAGGTCAATCGTAACAGACGTATTCTTTGTAATATTGGAGCGTCCGAGATTCCCCTGATAGGCCGATCCACCTATGATATACCCTTTCGGGATGCTACCCAAATCCGACACGTCAGTAACAGCCTGTACATTCTTGACTTTTACGGACGTGCTACCCGTGATAAGCGGCTTGTAGTCGTGTACTGACGACCATCCACCGAGAACAGTTCCCTTGACAACGGCGTTTCCGTCGATCACGACACCCACATCGCCAGTTAGCGCAGTTGGCTGACCGCCCTTGAAACCGGCGCCCATCACCCAATCTGCGGTTGCGTTGTCCGTCAGATTTACAAGGACATTGCCTGTGAATGTCCGAGTCCCCGCCTGCCAATCGGCTTCGCCGACGCCATTGACTCGTGCGGATGTCGTATCCCCCGACACCATCAAAAATATGTCCTTATTAGAATCTACGGTCTCCTGATACTTCACTAACCCGTCGATCTCCGTATATGTCCCTCCAGTGACGTTCGCGACGATGGCGCTACGGTCGCCGAGAATCTGCATGTATTCCGGGCGATTGCCGAACGACAGCGTCGTCACTGCGTCTTCGTTCCAAGTCTTGGCACCCGTCGGAAGCGTCCTCCCGCTCCAGTCCGACGCCAATGGCGCTGTGAATGCAACCGCCGGTGCATAATCCACCCAGTAGAGATACACACCCGTCGTCGTCTGCACTAGTTCGCAACTGCCGACTTCATTTGCCGAAGTAAGCGTCGGACTTCCTAAAATCGAAGTCAGCGTCGTCGTTGTCGTCGCGCCTGCGGCGGTCGTCACTTCAATGCTGGCCGACGGTGCAGCGAACGTCGCATTTGCCGTCGATGTCCACGTCACAAGCGGCTTGCGTGTCACATACTTCCCGTCGCTTTCCGCGGAAAGCTGAATGTCGGCTTGACAAATCTTGTGCGTGCTGTGCTTGTTTATTGCCTGATACGAAACACTGCCGTCACCTGTAAGATAGTATTCAATCGTTGGGGCAAGCCTAGTATTGGTACCGTTGGCAGGAACGGCACACGTATATTCTATTCCATCCTTTGCAGCGACAAAATACTGCACCAGTTGGCTATTCCAGTTTGCTGTAGACACCCCTGAAATCTTCAACTTTGAAGTGGCATCAACAAACGCATAGTTTCCGAGACCACCTGTCCAGTATTTAAGGTTTTTGATCGTCACCGTAACGCCATTGAAGACACCAATCCTTAAATTCCACCCTTCGACATCATATGTACCTCCACTAAACGTACCACTCCTAGAAATTTGCTTTGTTGCAGAATCTGGCATATTCACGCTATCAAACAAGATAGGATCCCAGTTGTTACTGCCAGGTGTCTCAGGTAATGCCGTAGGGTTGTCCCCAGAAGCTTTCACCCAGTTGCCAAGAGCCCCCCAATTGCCGTTGCTTCCCGTGAATGCCCATGTAAAAGTGGTATTCGCCCCTGTCACGGGATTCGCTTTCGTGAACGTCACCCCCCCCCCCCCCCC
>DFGB01000074.1:85339-85687 GCA_002371135.1 Verrucomicrobia bacterium UBA3761
TGCCCCATATGCAGTTGCAGCGAGGGCGGCGCAAAGCGCCGCTGCGGCGAGGGCGAAGGGTTTTGCGTAGTGTGGTATCCCCAATTTATTTACGATCATGACTAGCCTCCTTATTCTGAAAATCGGTGCTAAACCGAAACGATGAAATGCAACTATTTTCGGGGCAAGAGCAAACCTCTCTATTGCGCATCAAATAAAACGCCCCGACTCGGATGATGCCCATCGGCATGCATCTACAATCAACGAATTGTTCAGTAATATTGTAGCATTTTCGCCGACTTCCCGCAAGGGGGCATTTTTAGTTATAGTTAGCCGCAGTTCGCTATAATACTGTCCAGTAAAATCGAA
>DFGB01000074.1:85780-91074 GCA_002371135.1 Verrucomicrobia bacterium UBA3761
AATACTATCCAGTGATATAATGGAGGCGTGAACATGTCAAGAAAAGCTGCAAAAGAGTCGCTTATAAAGCCGCCTCTCGCCCAAAGCGACGTGCAATACTCGCCGAGGCATGCGAGAACACGGGACGCACAAAAGACTATGCCATAAGGCTGCTTGCCGGATCAAGGAAATTCGGCGAAAGGAAAGGCCGCGGGAAGAAGTTTGGCAAAAATGTTTCAAAATGGCCGATTGCCGTTTGGAAGGAGGCTGGTGTACGTGTACGGCCCAAAACACTGGACGTGGCACTTGACGAACTTGGCTTGAGAGTCGCAGAGTACGCAGAGAACTTTTCAACCTTTCAACTTTTTCTCTCTGCGTACTCTGCGCCTCTCAAGTCTCTGCGATTAAAAAAATTATCTCCTGTCTCTCCTGTTCTCCATGCTAAATCAATTTCATTATTTGCCAGAGCAATAAAACAACAAACCATACAAGAATCCACTCCGGTTGTTTTATCAACCACCAATATGGCATTTCCATCTGCGTCCACCGAAATATTCGAAGAACAAAAAAAGAAAAACCGGAGTTCTCTCCGATTTCGATGGAATTTGGTGGCCAGGAGCGGGATCGAACCGCTGACACACGAATTTTCAGTCCGTTGCTCTACCAGCTGAGCTACCTAGCCAAACCTGCTTGAAATGGTAGGGGCGCAGGGATTCGAACCCTGGACCCAGTGATTAAGAGTCACTTGCTCTACCAGCTGAGCTACGCCCCCATTCCAATCTTCGGTGAATGGAGCGAGCTAAGGGACTCGAACCCTCGACAACCACCTTGGCAAGGTGGCACTCTACCAACTGAGTTAAGCTCGCCTGTTTGCCGAAAACGAGATATATTATACCATAAACTCCGGGTGTCGCGCAAGGGGGTATTTTAATATTTTTTCATTTTCGAAACCATCGGCGGAGCCAGCCCGATCCAAATCCAAAGTCACACCTGTCAAACGACAAACGACAGCTGTCAAAACAAGAAGTCACAGCTGTCAAACGACAAATGACAGCTGTCAAAAAGGCAAGCCACAGCTGTCAAAGAGGCGAGCGACAGGTATGAAGCGCGGAGAGATACGTGACGTTTCATTTCCGGCGGCAGGGCCCACTCAAACGGCTATCCAATCCGACAGCAGGGTTTCGCTTGTCCGGCCGAAAGAATCCGCCGCCTGCACGGTAAAGCGCAAGGCCGGCTTGAAGTAGTTGGCGCTTTTCGTGCCAAGTTCGGCGAGCGAAAAGACGCATTCGACGCTTTCCGCTTCGCGTCCGGGCGGCAGGAAGCAGCTTGGCGCGTATACGCGCTTCATTTTTGCAACGCGTTCGCCGCCGCATTCCCTGACAATGGCGCCGACGCAGTAGTCATATGCGCGCTGGACGCCTCCCGCGATGACGGCGGAGGGGAAGACGGCTTTTACCTGCCGCACTCTGCGCCCCTTGCGGTCGAAACCGTCGAACGGACCTGTTGCAGAAACCGTTGCGCCCCCGGCAAACCGCGGCGGCGGCAAATGTTTCCCGCGCCAGGTCGTCCAATCCGCGCCAAGCGGCTCGTCGTGCACGAAATCGCGGCGCTGAATGGCCATGCGGCCGCCCCAGACCGACACGAGCAGCCCTTCCTTGCCGCTGAAGCGATCCATCATCGGCATCTGCTTGAATTCGTCGAGCGCCGGCGGCCCGGAGTTTTCACGTCCGTAGACGGGATCGATATATCTGAGCGAGCCGCAGCCGACGGAAGTGAAAGCGCCGCGCCAGAATGCGCGCTCGTCGGTCAACGGATGGTGCGAATGGCCGGAAAACGCGACGGCGTTCGGGAAGGTGCCAAGCGCTCTCGCAGCGAAGCCTTTGTCATGTCCCCACGCCCAGTCGCCGTGGCACGTTCCCATCGGGTGGGGATGCTGGATGTAGAAAAACGGCTTGGCGCCCTTGAGCTCCGCGCCGCGCGCAGCCATGTATGCTTCAATAGCGCCGACGCCGTCCCATGAATCCCAATGCGCGCCGATGAAGGTGTAGCCCTTCACCGTTTTTCGCCAAATGGGTTCGTACGGCTCGCCGAACACGCGTTCCCAGACGGCGGCGCGATCATATGCGATCAGTTCGCAAGGCGCGACGTCGAGATTGGAATATTTGCCGCCTTCGATATCGTGGTTGCCGTAAATGAAGAGTTTTTCGACATTCGTCCCTGCAAAAACCGCATTCCACGCGTCGGCCACGCATTGCAACTGCGCTACAAGCCCCTGGTCGGCCATGTCGCCGGCGATTGCGACGGCGTCCACATCGCAGTCGCGAAAGAATTTGAATGCCTTCAACAGAGTTTCGACGCCATATTGCCCGGTGGTCTCGCGAACATGGATATCGCTTACGACGCCGAATTTCAAATCTGGTTTTGCAGAGGGACGGCAGACAATCGAAACGGGATCCGACTTGCACGAACCGCCGGAAGCAGGCCTTGTCCCAAGCGCGGCAAACGCCCCCGCGCCAAATATAAAATCGCGTCTGGTCATAGTCGCTTCGCGGAAGTAGGAAGTAGAATACAGGAAGCAGGAAGTAGGAAATGGCTTCTAGAGCATCTAGCCCTTCATCTTATCGACGATCAATGCAATGGCGCCGTCGCCGGTGAGATTGCAAGCCGTGCCGACGCCGTCGATGGAGAGATACGCGGCGATCAGGATCGCATAATGGTGCGGCGGGATGCCGAGGACCGACTCGGCGATCGGGGCGGCGGCGAGCACCATGCCGCCCGGCACTCCGGGGGCGGCCACCGCGAGAATGCTGATCAAAAATATGAATTGCGCAAAGGCGGCAATAGACGGCGGACGGCCGGCAAGCACCGTGAAGCCGGTCGCGAAAACGACTATTTTCGCCATGCTGCCGGCGAGATGGATGTTTGCGCAGAGCGGCACGACAAGATCGGCGGTCTCTTCGCCGACGCCGTTCGCCTTCACCTGGCGGAGCGTCACCGGGATCGTCGCCGCAGAAGAGCAGCACCCGAGCCCCGTGAAATACGCAGGCAGCATCGTCCAGAGCGCCTTGAGCGGATTGCGTCCGGACGCAATGCCCGCGACGAGATATTGCACGACCAGCAAAACGACCGTCGTTGCAAAGGCCGTCGCCGCGATTTTGAGGCTTTCGCTCCCGGCGAGGCGCAGTGTGCCGCGCGCCGACAAGTCGGCCACGACCGAAAAGATGTAGAAAGGCAGCAAAGGGACGACGGCCTTTGAAATCGCAAGCGTCACCACGTCTTTCATTTCGTCGAACACCGAGGAGAGCGCCTTCGAACGCAATTTCGCCATGGCAAGCCCGAACACAAACGCAAGCGCCATCGCCGAGACGACGCCCATCACGGGCGGAATTTTCAAAATGAAATACGCGGGGAAACTCTTCGCGGCGTCTTGTTCGACCAGGGCGCCTGAAAGAATTCGCGGGAAGAGCGAATCTGCTACAGTGAAGCCGAAGACGCCGGCAAGGATGGTGGAAGCGTACGCAAGGGCCATGATCGCGACGAGCATTCTTCCGGCATTGCGTCCTGCGTTTGCTATCGCAGGCGTGACCAGACCGACGATAATCAACGGCACGGCGAACTTCACGAGTTCGGCGAACGAGCCGCCGAACGAATTCAAAACCCGTATGGCCCCGCCCGGCGCGAAGGAGCCGAAAACCGCCCCGGCCGCCATCGCGACCAGCAATCTCGCCAAATGACACATGGAGAATTAAAGTAGGAAGGAGGAAGTAGGAAGGAGGAAGTAGGAAGGAGGAAGGAGGCGCTCGAGCGGCAAGGAGGCGCGGCTTTAGCCGCGCACGGGAAGGGCGCGAAGAGTCGCGGCCGCAAGCAAGAGACCCTAGATTATCTAGAAGTTTTAGAAGTTCTAGACAATCTAGAGCCTCGGGCAGACTCCGTCATTTGACGATAAGCAGCAAGCCGGGACGCGGGCCGCCCCATGTGAGCGTGACTGCATCGTTCCTTTTCGCAGTATCGTAGGTGAATTCGTGGCTTTCACCTGCTTCCCACTCGTGCCACGTCTTCGTGCCGTCGGCGGTTTCAAGCCAATACCCAGCCGTATCACGCTCAACCCCGTTTTCCACAACCTTCGCCGGCGCTTTCCATGTGTAAGCGCCCTCCACCTTGTACGCCGTCCCGTTGTAGACGACGTTCGTCACACCAAGCTCTTTGAAGTAGCGCGCGGCGTCGGCATTGCGGTTGCGGATGATTTCCTCCTCCGTCAGCACGCGGTCGTAGTAGCGGAAGTTCTTGAGCTTGCCGATCATGCCCCACGTTGTTTCATTGCCGCGCTGGCCAAGGCCGTAGCCGGTGTCCTTCCCGGACTTCATTGTGGCGAACTGGTAGCAAGTGCGCTGTTCTTCGCCTTGGGCATTGTAGTCGTTTTCGGCGGGAGTATCCGGGATGTCCACGCCGGGGAAGATTTTGGCCGTGGCGTTCTCGAAGTCCTGAATGGCCGTTGCGTAATCGTAATGATGGCCAGGCGTCTTGAAATACATGTATTTGCCGTTGGCCTGGGCGAGCCAGCAAAGGGAGCCTGCACCTGCGGCGGAGCCATCGTAGGACTCCGTTATCAGGTAGAGGTTGAAATACTGATACATGCCGCAGAAGATCGAACCGTATGTGCTACCGGCCGTCTGCGCAGAGGCGTCCGCATCGACAAGCGTCTGCATCGTGAAGTTCCGCAAGTAGAACGAGGCATCGCCCTTGAAGCGCGGGCCGCCGCGGAAAATGTAGCCGTCATTGGCCCATTCGCCGGTCGTGGTCTTCCCGTTCCAGTGCAGGTCTGCGTTCTCGCCGCTGCCGAGGTTCTTCCACTTGGCGGCGTTAGGATCGTGCGTGCCGATCCCGGCGTTGTAGATGCCGTCGTAGTTCCAGACGAGACCCGCCTGGGAATAGTCGCCCCAACCGTAGTCGGCGGCGGTGCGAATGCCGCTGACAGGTTTCCAAAGCCACGTAAGCCGCTTCAAGGTTCCATCTTCGGCGATTGCGACGGAACTCGTATCGCCGCTGGCCGTTCTTTGCCAGTATTCACCGTCCTTTGTTTCCACCGTGTAACCAGCGCAGGAATAGGTTATGGTCTTGCCATTCACCTTGAGCGTTGCTGTAGCAGGCGCGGTAAACGTGTGCGAGACATCGACATCGTATTCGCCGTCCGGCTCGTTGCCCTGCAAGGCGGCGTATGTCGATTGAACGATCACGTCCGTCTCGGCGAACTTGCCGAAGTACCGGAAATCGTCAACCTTGCGGTTCTGCGCGACTTCTTCCGGCGAAAGCGCGTG
>DFGB01000041.1:0-13334 GCA_002371135.1 Verrucomicrobia bacterium UBA3761
TCTCTGCGATAAAAATCTATTGTATGCTATTGGAAGTGTTTTTTTCAACGCAAAGAACCGCAGCGGAAAACGCCCGGAGCGAAGCGGGGCGGAGCACGCCGGGAAATACACGCCGTTGCCATTTTCATGGCGACGGGGCGGACGGCAAGGTTCAGAGCCATGAGCGCCAAAGTCACAGCTGTCGCCGCCAAAGTCACAGCAATGACAAGACAAAGCCACAGCTGTGGCACGGGAAAGCGACAGCTGTGGCACGGGAAAGCGACAGCTGTGAGTCCGGCGGTCATAGTTGTCAGCTGAAAGAAGCGTCGGTCTTGGTGCCAAGGCATTTCCTTGCCTATAAGTTGAAAAGTTGAAAGGTTGAAAAGTTGAAAAGTTCCACTGCGACTTATCGTCATATACATTCCCGTGCGAAGCGCGGGCGGCGGGCTACTTTTTTATAAAATACCCCCTTGCGCGAGGGGAGGGAAATTTGATACAATATTTGCCCGTAGCACCCGTGGTGAAATTGGCATACACGCCAGATTCAGGTTCTGGTGCCGCAAGGTGTGTGGGTTCAAATCCCACCGGGTGCACCAAATTGGCCCCTTCGTCTATCGGCTAGGACATCTGGTTCTCATCCAGGCAAGAGGAGTTCGACTCTCCTAGGGGCTGCCAATTCCGACAACAAGAAAGAGGGCGGCGATTTGAAGAAGAAACTCAAATACGTACCCCTCGCGGCCAAAATCGTGTTGCTTGCGCTTGCCGTGTATGTGGCGAGCCTTTTTTTCCGCGAACAGCGGCTGCCCAAGTTCGTCGTGGACGCGATCGCCTCGCGCCTGTCAGGTCCGGCGATCGAGACGGAACTCGGCGGGGCGCGGTTCGGTTTCGCGCACGGCGTCACGGTGACGGGCGTGCGCATCTACGACCTCCGCCGCAAAAACAAGGGCGAGCCGATCGCCACCGCGCGTTCGGTTTCCATCGACCCGATACGCCACAAGGTCCGCATAGTCGAGCTCGCCTACCCGCGCCTGCCGGACTCCTACTACCTGCCCGGCTACGAAGAGCGCAACGAGCCGCTCGTCGTCTCGCTCCCCGACCTCCACGATTTCCGCATCGTCCTGGAGCGCCCCGACATCCTCGGCATCGCGCCGGCGAGGGCGACAGCGCAGGTGCTCGTGCGCAGGAACATGGTGCTCATCGACGAAATCCACGTCGACTGGCCCGACCCTGGCGAGCGGCTGGGCGTGGACGGCTACTTTCGCATCGACCTCAACGAACAGCAGGCCCACGGCGTCGCGCGCGGCCTCGCCACCCAAGCCCACATACGTCCGCTCATCGTCACGCTCGACGTTCCCTCCGCCCTTCCCTATTTCGACGCGTTCACGGAAGTTCCGGCGAGCGTCAACGCCGCCGGCGACTTCCTCGTCGACCTCGTCAACAACGACTTCAAAATGCGCCTCGACCTGCGGCCGGAGCTCGGCAAGTACAACAACGTCGAGATGGCCCGCGCCGAGGGCAATTTGAACCTCGACGTCGCCACGCGCGGCACGAACTGCAACATCCGCTTCGAAGTCGACCTCCCCATGGCCGTCGACCGCTCCGGGCGCCAGCTTTTCGGCTCCATCGCCGTCAATATCACAAACGAGTTCATCCGCCTCGACTACGACGCCACATCGCGCCTCCGGTTCCCGGACATCGTCGCCATCGCCGATTTCATCGACTACGAGACCCTCGCCGCGGTCGTCGAATGCGAAACCGCCCCCGACATCACCGCGCACGGCCATACCGGAACCTGCGCCGAAGACGCCGCCTGGAACGACCTCTCCGGCACCGTCCGGCTCGAACGCGGCACTATTCTCGGCATGAAACTGCACAACATCTATTCCGACTACGCCTTCACTGGCGAAGAACTCTCCTTCTTCAACGCGCACGCGCGAGGCAAGGATGGCGGCTACCTCCAGGGCGAGGCGAAAATCAAGATGCCGGGCTTCGAGGAGGACCAGATGACGTTCGAGACCAAAATCGACCACCAGAACGGTTCGCTCGACGAACTCGCGGGCGTATACGATATAGACCTGGAAGGCCGCGACGGCAAGCTCGACGCGCGATTGGAACTCTCCGGACCCGTCTCCACGAACGCCCTTTCACATCTCAACGGCTTCGGCAGCGTGAGCGTCACCGACGGCCACCTCCTCCAGATGCGCATCTTCGCCGGGCTCACGGAACAGCTCGCCAAATGGGTGCCTGGGGTGGGGTACATCGTCAACCAGTCCGAGGCGTCGTGCGATTTCACGATAACGAACGGCGTCGTCTCCACGCAGAATTTCCTCATCGAAGGCGGCCTCGTCTCCCTGCGCGGCCGGGGCTCGTACGACCTCGGCCACGACGACATCGACTTCACAGTCCGCGTCGAATTCCTCAAGGACCGCACGCTCATGGGTAAAATCCTCCATCCCGTCACCTGGCCCTTCACAAAGCTGCTCCTCGAATTCCACGCCTCCGGCTCCATCGACGACCCGCAATGGGACTACATAAGCGTGCTGGACAGGATATTGTAGTTGGCAGTCCCAAGTCCTAGATGCCCTAGATATCCTACCTCCTATCTCCTACTTCCTACTTATTGTGGTGGACATGAATAAGGCCAGTATTTATCGCAGAGACGCTGAGACGCTGAGAACGCAGAGTTTATCAGGACTTTTCACACTCTCAAGTCTCTCAAGTCTCTGCGATAAAAATACTAACAAAAACTCTGGCCGGCACAATAATTCTAGATCTCCTACTTCCTATCTCCTACTTCCTACTTTAATATGAACCTTACAAGCCCCAGCCAAGTAAAATCGTGGTGCATAGAGCACGAGTTCCATCCCAACAAGACGCTTGGGCAGAACTTCCTGATAGACAAAAACATCCTTGATGCGATAGTGGACGCGGGGCTGGAGGGGGCGGGCGAAGCGCCGTGCATTCTCGAAATCGGCCCCGGGCTAGGCGTGCTCACGGAAGAGATGCTCCGCCGCGGCGCGAGGGTGAGCGCGATCGAGAAGGATCCCATCCTCGGCGAACGTCTCAAGGAGGAACTCGCCGCCTATGACAATTTCTCGCTCTCGATCGGCGACGCGCTAGACCCGCGCATCATGGCCGAGGCGGCGGGAAAGGCCGGCGCGCCGTTCGACGCAATGGTCTCCAACCTCCCCTACCAGGCCGGCACGCGCATCCTCCTCGAACTCGTCCAGACGCGCGAAATTCCATCCATGACCGTCCTTCTGCAGTCGGAAGTCGCAGAGCGGCTTGCAGCGAAAGAGGGGTCGAAAGCGCGGTCGCTCGCCGGCGTCTGGGCGCAACTCGACTACGACGTCAAAATCCTGCGCAAGGTCTCGCAAAACTCTTTTTGGCCTCGACCCGAGGTGGGCTCCAGCGTGGCGCGGCTAGTCCGCCACGACCGCAATATCGCGCTAGATGCGGAAAAACGGGCGTTTTTCCGCAAAATCACGAAAAAGGCTTTCGAACATCGCAGAAAGCAACTTGCCTCGACATTCAAAAATATGATAAAATCTACACGTCGCGCGGAAGAGCTTTCCGTCGACGAATGGATTGAAACGGTCGAAAACATCTATACGAAAGGCTAAACATGAAGACGGTTGAAGAATTTTTCGCCTCGAACGGCTTTGCGATTCCGGCGGAGGAACGCCAGACGCTGATCACGGCGCTCCTCTCCGAGATGGAGAAGGGGCTCGCGGGCGAAGAGTCGTCGCTGATGATGGTGCCGACGTTCGTGGGCGTGGAAGGCCGCGTGAAGGAAGGCGCGTCGGCGGCGGTGATCGACGCGGGCGGCACGAATTTCCGCGGCGCGCTCGTCTCCATCCCGCCTCGCATCGAAGAGCGCGAGAACCGTCCGATGCCCGGCAGCCTGGAGGCCGTCGACCGCGAAGCGTTCTACCAGGCGTTCGCCGATGAAGTCCGCCGCATCCTCCCCAAGGCGCAGTCGAAGAAAATCGGCTGGTGCTTCTCCTACCCCGCCACCGCCACGCAGTCGCTCGACGCGAAGCTCGTGCGCTGGACCAAGAACATCAAGGCCCCGGACGTCGTGGGCGACTACGTCGGCGCCGAGCTGCTCAAGCGCCTCGGCGGCGGCGAAATCGCCATCGTCAACGATACGGTCGCGACCCTCCTCGCCGCAAAGGCCGTCGAGGGCGACAAGACGTATTCCTCCTACATCGGCTTCATCCTCGGCACGGGCACGAACTGCGCCTACGTCGAGAAACGCGACGCAATCAAGAAACTGCCCGCCGGCGTCATGCCGGACGCCGCGATGATCATCAACGCCGAGTCCGGGAACTTCAACAAAATCCCGCCAAGCACGTTCGACAAGGCGGTCGACGCGAAGAGCGTCCAGCCCGGCGAAGGCCTGCTCGAAAAGATGATCGCCGGCGCCTATCTCGGTTCCATCGGACTTGAGATTTTCAAGACCGCCGCCAAGGAAGGCATGTTCTCCGCGAAGGCCGCAAGCCAGATCGCCGGCCTCGGCAAACTCGAAACGATCGACCTCGACAACTTCGCCGCGCAGTTCGTCAAGGAAGGACGCACGAATCCCCTCGACGCGATCTTCGCCGCCCCGGACGACGCGCGCATGGCGCGGCGCCTGGCGATGCCGGTCTTCGAACGCGCCGCCGTCCTCACCGCGCTCCATCTCGCCGCGTTCGCCATCAAATCCGGCGAAGGCGAAGACCCGGACCGCCCCATCGCCATCAATGCCGACGGCTCCACGTTCTACAAGACCCGCGCCATTCCTTTCGCGCAGGCCGTCAAGGACGAACTCGACGACCTCCTCGTCCGCCGACGCAATATCCACTACACCATCGTCCCGCAGGTCGACGACGCCCCCATGATCGGCGCCGCCATCGCAGCACTGCTCTAGTCACTCCAGCCTTTCTAGTTCCTCTAGATCTTCTAGTCATTCCAGCCCCTCTAGTCCAAATGAAAACCTTATTCTCCGTTGCAGTCGCCTGTCTGGCCCTTGCGCAATTCTCCGCTTCCGCTATCGATGTTGACGGAATAGTCGCCACCGTCGGCAACGAGAACATCCTGCGCAGCGAGGTAGTCGGCGAAATGCAGCGCTTCCGGATGGGTCCGGACGCCGATTTCAACACGGTCCGCAACGAACTCATCGACCGCAAGCTCATCCTCAAGGCGGCCAAGAGCGCCAAGATGACCATGCAGGAGTGGGGCGTCGACAACCGCATACGCGAAATCATCGACGGCAACTTCGGCGGCGACCGCAACAAACTCATCGCCGCCCTCGCGCTCGAAAAGACTTCCTTCCCGGAATTCCGCCAGCGCATCAAGGACGACTTGATCGTCGGCGCCATGCGCTGGAACATGGTCGATAAATTCCTCTCCGCCGCCTCTCCGGCGGAAATGCAGGAAGAATACGCCGCCCATCCGGACCGCTACATGGACAAGGCGAAGGTCTCCGTCTCGGTCATTCTCATGAAGAGCGACGACGCGGAGGGCAAGGCGTCGGTCGACGAAGCGCTCAAGACGGACGACTTCGCGTCCGTCGCCCGCCGCTATTCCGCCGACACGTTGCATGCGAAAGACGGCGGCCTCTGGAAGGACGTCGACGCCAACGAAGTCTTCCGCCCGGAAATCCGCGACGCCCTCGCGAAACTCGCCAAGGGCGAGGTTTCTTCCTGGATCGACCTCGACGGCTGGAGCTTCCTCCTCCGCAAGGAAGACGAGAAGACCGCCCGCGTACGTTCGTTCGCCGAGGCGTACGACGACATCGAATCGAACGTCCGCGACGCCCGCCGCAAGGTCCTCTACGACCGCTGGCTCGAAATCCTCCGCTCGGAGACCTATATAAAAACATACTGAAGAAGTTGAAAAGTTGAAAGGTTGAAAAGTTGAAAGGTTCTCTGCGTACTCTGCGTCTCTGCGATTGAAAATTGAAAATCGTAAATCGTAAATCGTAAATCGAAAATCGAAAATCGAAAATTAAAAAAGGAGAAACCCATGGAAACTTTGCAAGCAAGCGTGAAGAAATACGCGATGTATCTCATGGTGATGGCAGGCCTCGGCGGCCTCCTGTACGGCATAGACGTGGGCGTGATAGCGGCCGCGCTGCCCTACATCGAAAAGACGAGCTCCTACACAAGCCAGCAGCTCTCGTTCGTCGTCAGCGCGGTTTTGTTCGGCAGCGTCCTCTCGTCGCTTTTCGCAGGCGCCCTCGCCGAATGGCTCGGCCGCAAGAAGGTGATCCTCGTCTCCGCGCTGTGCTTCACGGTTTCGATTCCGGTAATCTGCGCGAGCGTGCTCTTCGAGAACGGTTTCGCCTGCCTGACGCTCGGGCGCATTCTGCAGGGCGCGAGCGCCGGTCTCGTGGGCGTCGTGGTGCCGATGTATCTTGCAGAGTGCCTCGACGCCGATTCGCGCGGCAAGGGCACGGGCATGTTCCAGCTGCTCCTGACGATCGGGCTCGTCTTCGCCGCAGTGATCGGCCTTGCCGTCACGTATCTCGTCGGCGCGTCCGACGATATGACCGTCAGCGCGGCGTCCAAGACCGCCGCGTGGCAGACGATTTTCTGGTGCTCGGCCGTTCCAGGGCTCATCCTCTTCTTCGGCGCGTTCAAGCTCAAGGAGTCGCCTCGCTGGCTCTATCGCCGCGGCCGCAAGGATGAAGCGCTCGCGTCCCTCGCCGCGAACAACGGCGAAGAGAAGGCGAAGGCGATCCTCGATGAAATGATCAAGGCCGACGAAGCCGAAGCCGCGGAGAAAGCCCGCAACGCCGCCGCCGCCGACTCTCTCATCCAGCGCAAATACGTCATCCCGTTCGTGCTCGCGGTGGTCGTCCTCGCCTGCACCCAGGCGACTGGCGTCAACTCCGCACTCAACTATTCCGTCAAAATCTTCCAGGAAGCCGGCTTCCAGGGCGAATTCGCCAACTGGGCCGACCTCGGCTTCAAAATCGTAAACGTCGTAATGACGCTTGTCGCGGTGACGCTCGTCGACAAAAAGGGCCGCACGTTCCTCCTCAAACTGGGCACGAGCGGCATCATCGTCGGGCTCAGCCTCGTCGGCGCCACATTCCTCGCGCTGCACCGCGGCTGGATGACGCCCGGCCTTTCGTCCGGGCTCGTAGTCATGGCCGGCTTCGTCGTGTTCATGGCGTTCTACGCCGTCGGTCCCGGCGTCTGCGTGTGGCTGGCGCTATCCGAACTCATGCCGAACCGCATCCGCGCAAACGGCATGTCGATAGCCCTCCTGATCAACCAGGGCGTTTCGACCACCATCGCCTCCACGTTCCTCCCCTGGGCGGACAAGTTCGGCTACGAGAGCATCTTCTTCTCGCTCGCCGGCTTCACCGTCATATACTTGATCACCGCCACATTCTTCATGCCGGAGACGAAGGGCCGCACCCTCGAGGAAATCGAGACGTATTTCGCCACCGGCAAGATGCCTGAAAAATAAAGTGGGCTGCGATTTCCCAATGACGATGGCGCGGCGGACGCTCGCCGCCGCGCGCGTCCCCTTCGAGCTGAGGGCGTATACGTTCATCCCGCACGGCGGCACCGCACAGGCCGCCGCCGAACTTGGCGTCGACCATCACGCGACGATCAAGACCATCATCCTTGAAGACGAGACCAAAAAGCCGTTCGTCTGCCTGATGCACGGCGACAAGGAGATTTCGGTCAAAAACCTGGCCCGCGTCCGCGGCGTAAAAACCGTCGTTCCCTGTTCACCCGAAACCGCCGACCGCCATTCCGGCTACCACGTCGGCGGCACGTCGCCCTTCGGCACGCGCAAGCGCATGACGGTATACGTCCAGCGCACCATCTACGATCTGCCGGAGATATACATCAACGCCGGCCACCGCGGCCTCGTCGCCGCCATGTCCCCGCGCGGCATCGACGCCGCCCTCACGGGGCTCGTCGTCCCCGTCGACGTCGCCATCTAGCCGCCCTGCCGCGAATACAGCCCCTAGACGCCGCAGGCGGAAATATGGTATAATAGCGACCCTATGAAACCCACCATACTAGCGATGGCGGCGCTCGTCACGTTCGCCTTGTATGCCGAGAAACAGGAATTCTCGCGATATCAGACGATTATCGACAGAATGCCGTTCGGCCAGCCGCCGCCGGGGTTCGACCCGACGCGCAGCCCGGACGAGGTTTCAAAGAACGACTACCAGAACGATGCGCCGCCGCTCTCCGAACAGCAGGCGGAGATTCAAAAGAACGTCCAGTTCAGCGCCATAAACCTCGACGAAGACGGAACGGTCATGGTGGGGTTCGTGGACAAGGGGGATCCGAAGGCGGCAAAGTCCTATTATCTGGCGCTCGGGGAAGAGAGCGACGGATGGCTTGTGAAAGAAGCGGATGCCGTGGCCAAGACGATGACGATTTCAAAGGACGGGGTGGACGTGGAGTTGAAGCTCGGGGAGAACTCCGGCGGCGGCGGCGGCAACGCGAAGGGCATGGCGACGCGCGGCATGGCGGCGGCGAAGACGAACGGACTGCTTGGTTCGCGTCCGGCGGCGACCGCCGCGGCTACGACCGCAAGGCCGCTGTCGCTCAAGGGGCGCAGGGCGCAGCGCGAAGAAGAACAGCGCCGCGCCTTGGAAGCCGAACGCGAGAAGGAGGCCGCGCGCGCCGCCGAACTCGCCGCGCGCAAGGAACTCGAGGAAATCCGCGAGGCCGACCGGCAGCGCGAGCGCGAAGAACAGCGCGCCCAGCTCAACTCCATCCGCGAAGAACTCAGCCGCGTCCGCGAAGAAAAACGCCTTCGCGAAGAAGAAAACGCCCGCATCGAGGCTGAAAACGAAGCCGCAGAAGGTGGAATCGAAGTTGACATTTGACATTTTACATTTGGCATTTCGCATTGCATTTATTCATTTTGCCATTTTATCATTTACATCTCCCGGTGCGAAAAAATCAGTCCCTCAAATCGCTCTTCCTCGTTCAAAACCACTGGCTCCTAGATGATAAATGCAAAACACTAGCATACAACAGATATTATTATTTTTTAATCGCAGAGACGCAGAGGCGCAGAGGACGCAGAGAATTTGAGGGTTTTTAGTGACTATCACTTAAAATAATTTTAAAATTGAAAATAGCGTGTGTTGATACGATGAATATACAAAATCTATATTTTCTCTGCGTCCTCTGCGACTCTGCGTCTCTGCGATAAAAATTCTATTGCATGGTAGTGAATGCAAAATAGTTTTCAATTTTTCAACCTTTCAACTTTTCAACCTTTCAACTTTTCAACCTTTCATCATGGAGCGCACTACACTCGAACAATTCCGCAAGGACATCCTGGAAACGGGGAAGTATGAAACGCCGCCGGAGCGCATGGCGAGTTCGCGCGCCAAAAACTGCGCCTGGACGACGTTCCGCTTCACCCTCGGCGTTTCAAAGGTGTTTCCGCTTTGCGCGCTTTACGAGCCGTTCGGCAAATTGGATACGGAGAAATGGGCGCATTTCTGCTTCTCGACGGTGCAGACCGCCGAGGCGCTCGGCATGAAAGTGCAGCTGGAGGGATGGGAGAACAGAAAGAAGATCTCCGGACCCGTGATGTACCTTTGCAACCATATGTCGACCGTGGAGACGATCCTTCTGCCGCCGGTGCTGCTCGCGTACGGGCCGTTCAACGTCGTCGTGAAAGCGTCGCTTTCGCACCTGCCGTTCCTCGAAAAAGCGGCCGCGCACATGGGGCTCGTGCCGGTCGGGCGCGTTTCGCCGCGCGAGGACCTCGTAAACACGATGCGCATCGGCGTGGAAAGGATGGCGGCGGGCACGAGCTTCCTCATTTTCCCGCAGGGCAGCCGCGAGAAGGTGTTCTCCCGCAAGATGTATTCTTCGATCGGCGCGAAAATCGCCGAAAAGGCGGGCGTGCCGATAATCCCGCTCGCGGTAGACACGCGCTGCCAGCCGACACGCGAGAAAGGTCTTCTCGCAAAGGTGTTCAAGGATTTCGGCCCCGTCGACACTTCGCGCGACATACGCCTTGCGTGCTGCGAACCAATCATGCCCGCAAAGGCGAAGGCGATGCACGAAGCGGCGTTCGACGCCATGGCCTCAAAACTCGAATCCTGGGGCATGAGCGTCGAACGTTAGGCGAGAGAAGGCCAAACAACTTTCCTGCAATGTCTACTGAAACTTCCATCAATCCCGAGAAAATACCGCCAAACGACACGGCTGCCGAACGCGCCCTCCTTGGCGCGATCATGCTCGACGCGGCAGGGTCCGGCGAGGACCGCGTATGGGACCTGTGCCTAACGCGCGACATCGTGGAAGACTCGTTCTACGACGACCGGCACAGGGTCGTTTTCGCGACGATGCGCGAACTCGCGCGACAGTCGAAGCCCGTCGACCTGCTCACAGTCACCTCGGAACTCCAGCGCAAGCGGCGGCTGAAAGCGATCGGCGGCGGCGCGTATCTCCAGAACATCGCCGACAGCACCCCCACCGTCGCACACGCCGAATACTACATCTCCCTCGTGCGCGACAAGCATCTCAGGCGGATGATGATCGACCGCGCGACTGCGACGATCCGCAAGTGCTACGACGCGGACGACTATCCCGACCCGCAGGCGGTCCTCGGCGACGCAGAAAAGAGCTTCCTCGAAATCGGCATGAAGAACACGGACACCATGCCGTGGCACGATGCGATCCAGCTTTCCTTCGAGCGCCTGAATGCGATGTTCGAGACGAACGGATCGAAGCTCGACGGACTTTCCACCGGCCTCACGCACCTCGACGAGCGTCTGCGCGGCTTGAAGCCGGGCGAAATGATCGTCATCGCCGCGCGTCCTTCCGTCGGCAAGACTTCACTCGCGATGAACATCGCCGAATGCGCCGCGCTGGGCGAGGACATGGACGGCAACCGCACCAAAACCGACAACGGCAAGCAGCACCCGGTGATGATCTTCTCGCTCGAAATGCCGGTCGAGGCCCTGGCGCAGCGCATGATCGCCGGGCGCGCGAAGATGAACGTCTGGAAGGTGAGCCGCGCGCTTTGCTCGGCGAGTGAAAAGAAAAACCTCACGACGAACCTCTTCCAGTCGCTCGACAAGCTCAAGTCCGCGCCAATCATCGTCGACGACGCCGCCGGCCTCGACATCATGGACCTCAGGGCCCGCGCGCGCCGCGCCAAGAAGGCACACGGCATCGAACTCATCGTCATCGACTACCTCCAGCTCTGCAAATGCGCCGACAAGGCCCGCCAGAGCCGCGTAATCGAAGTGACGGAAATCTCCCAGCAGATCAAGGCGATGGCAAAGGAGCTCAAAATCCCCGTCATCGTCCTCTCCCAGCTCTCCCGTGCGAACGAACAGCGCGGCGACAAGTACGAAAAGCCCAAGCTCTCCGACTTGCGCGACTCCGGCGCGATCGAACAGGATGCCGACGTCGTATTCCTCCTGCGCCGCCCTTCCCGCACGCCATCCGATCCGGAATCGAACGACCAGAACCTCGCCATAATCGACGTCGCGAAAAACCGAAACGGCGAAATCGGCGAGGTCAAGGTGAACTTCTACCGCGAATTCGTCCGCTTCGGCGACAGACCGATCGAGCACAAGGAAGGAGACAATTTCACGACATCGGAACCCGAACCCGCGCCCACCCAGGCCACGCTCGACTACGGAGATTTGACAAGCTAGGCAAAAGAGACTCTATGACATCCGGAATCGCTTTCAACCGTTCAACTATGAAGACTACATCAGCACTAGGCATTGCGGCATGTTTGCTCGCAGGTATGGCGTTTGCGCAGGAGCGCGAAATCGACGGCGGCGAATGGCAGGATAATTCGCGCCTTTCGCTCGGCAAGGAAGCGCCGAGGGCGGCGTTTGCATCGTTCGACGACGAAGAATCGGCGCTCAAGATCCTTCCCGAATACTCGCCGCGTCAGATTTCGCTCGACTCGGAGAAGGAATGGAAGTTCAACTGGGCGAAGGATCCCGCGAGCCGGCCGGCCGGCTTCCAGGATCCCGCGTTCGACGTTTCCGGATGGCCGTCCATCAAAGTGCCATGCTCGTGGCAAGCGCTGGGCGCGGGCAAGGACGGCGGCTGGGGCACGCCAATCTACACCAACCAGCGCTATCCGTTCAGGATCGACGCGCCCGGCGGCTCGCGCGTAATGCTCGAGCCTCCCAAGGAATACACCGCATACGCCGAGCGCAACCCGGTGGGCTCCTACCGTCGCGACTTCAAAGTTCCCCAGGATTGGGAAGACAAGGCCGTCTACCTCAAATTCGACGGCGTAGACAGCTTCTACTACCTATGGGTCAACGGCAAATACGTCGGCTTTTCAAAAGACAGCCGCTCGCCGGCGGAGTTCGACGTGACCGACTTCGTGCGATTCGGCGAGAAGAACACCGTCGCGCTCGAGGTCTACCGCTATTCAGACGGCGCGTATCTCGAAGACCAGGATATGTTCCGCCTCTCGGGCATTTTCCGCAGGACGTGGCTCCTTGCGCGGCCTAAAAACCGCGTACGCGATTTCTTCGCCCGCGCCCGCCCGATTCTGGAGGGAGACTTCGGCGGCGCGTGGGAGCTCAAAGTCGAAATGGAGGGCGGCACGGAGGCCGCGCTCTATACGTGGGACGACCGCCTTGTCGCGCGCTCGGCGACCGGCGTCATTACCGTGAACTCCCCGAAACTCTGGAGCGCGGAAGAGCCGAATTGCTACAAGATCGTCGTCAACAACGGCGAGGAGTGGGTCTCGACGGTGTTCGGCTTCCGCGTCTCCGAAATCAAAAACGGCCGCTACTACTTCAACGGCAAGCCGATCAAACTCAAAGGCGCCAACCGCAGCGAGACCGACCCGATGTTCGGCCACTACGTCTCCAAGGCCCGCCACGAGCAGGATATCGAGCTCATGAAGGCGGCGAACTGCAACGCCGTGCGCAACTCGCACTACCCGCAGGACGACTACTGGTATTACCTCTGCGACACGCGCGGCCTCTACGTCGTCGACGAAGCGAACGTCGAGACGCACGGCTACGGCTACGGCATCGAATCTCTCTCGCACTGCACGGCGTGGCGCGAGCCGACCGTCGCGCGCGCCATGGCGATGCTCGAGCGCAACAAGAACCACCCGTCGGTCGTGATCTGGAGCTACGGCAACGAAGCCGGGCCCGGCGAGAATTTCGAGGCCGTGCGCGACGCCATCAAGGCCCGCGACCGCTCCCGCCCAACCCACTACGAACGCGACTGGAGCGTCGCCGACATGGACGGCTGCCAGTATCCTTCCGTCGCATGGACCTGGCAGAAGGCGCGCGACGCCGCCTCCGCCAAGCCCTTCTACATCTCCGAATACGCCCACAACATGTGCAACGCCATGGGCAACCTCGCAGACTA
>DFGB01000041.1:13452-26008 GCA_002371135.1 Verrucomicrobia bacterium UBA3761
CAGGGACTTTACAAAAAGCTGGACGACGGGCGGACGATAATCGCCTTCGGCGGCGACTTCGGCGACCACCCGAACGACGGCGCGTTCGTCATGAACGGCACCGTCCTCTCCGACCGCACCCCGGAGCCCGGCTACTACGAGGTCAAGCACGTCTACCGTAACTGGACCGTCGCGGCGACGAACTACTTCCAGCGTTTCGTTGTCAAAAACAAAAACTTCTTTATCGACTCCAAGGGCGTGGAATTGAAGTGGAAACTCCTCGTCGACGGCGAAGAGGAAGACTCCGGCGAGTTCGACCTCTACGGCCTCGGTCCGCGCCAGGAAGCCGTCTACGACATGCCGGCGGAAGCGATCAAGGCGCTGCGCTTCGGCGGCACGGTCTCGGTGCGGTTCGAATTCGTCAAGAACGGCAAAGTCGTGGCCGACGACCAGATCGACCTCCTCGAAGACCGCAACCACCGCTCTCTCGCCTCGCGCGGCGGCAAAGTCGAATTCAAGAGCCTCGACGACAATGCGTTCGAGTTCAAGACGGGCGACATGAAGATCGTCTTCTCCCGCGCCTCGGCGATGCCGGTATCGATCAAGAAATTCGGCTGGCTGCGCGACACCGAACTCCTGAAAAAGCCCTTCCGCCTCGACGCTTTCCGCGCACCGTCCTCGAATGAATCGTGGTTGGGGGCGGAATGGAAGGCGCTCGGCTTCGATTCGCTCGTGCCGACTCCGCTCCAGGAGCCGGTCGTCGAAAACCGCAACGGCGCGTTGACTTTCGCCTCGCTCGTCGAGTGGTCCGCGCCGGAAGCGAAGGCGCCCGTCTCCGCACGCGTCAAATTCGTCGCCGCTCAGCGCTGGACCGTCTACCCGGGCGGCATCGCCTCCTGCCGCGTCAAAATCCGTCCGATCGGCCCGAAGAAGGAACTCGCACGCGTCGGCTTTTCGATGGAGCTTGCAGAGGAGGACCCGAAGGTCGAATGGCTCGGCCTCGGACCGTGGGAGAACTTCGCCGACCGCAAATCCGGCGCGTTCCTCGGCCGCTGGGAACTCGATGCGAGCGACTTCTATTTCCCCTACGCTCGCAACGAAACCTGCGGCAACCGCGAAGGGACGCGCGGCGTAAGAGTAGGCGGCCTCACAGTCCGCACGCTCGGCGCTCCGTTTGCGTTCGAGGTGAACCCGTATTCCCAGGCTGAACTCCTCGCCGCCGTCCATCCGCCGGAATTGCCCGAGAGCGACAAGACGGTCTTCGGAATCTACGCGGCGACGCGCGGCCTCGGCGGCGCTTCCTGCGGCCCCGGCCCCATGGACCGCGACATCATATTCTCGACCGACGACTTCGAACTCGCCTTCGCACTCTCGCTCGACGATCCGGACCTCTCCGCGCGAGCTCCGGACGGCGACGCCGCCCTGCCAGAGCTCCCGGAACGCCGCTCCGCCAAGGCCCCGAAAATCATCACCTGCTCCAGCCGCGAACCGCGCCACGGAGAACCCGAGCATCTCGTCGACGGGGATCTCGCGACCATATGGCACTCGCAATACGGCACCACGATGGGCAGCTTCCCCCACTCCGTCACCGTCATGATGCCCGAGGCTATCGACGTCGCCGGCATGGCGTTCTACGGCCGTCAGCAAGGCGAGAACGGCCGCATCAAAGATTGCAAACTTGAGTTCTCTCTCGACGGCAAAAACTGGGGCAAGCCAATCCGCATCACCCTCGCCAACACCGGCGACCGCCAGGAGGTGATGTTCAAAGAACCCGTCCGCGCCCGCTACTGGCGATTCACCGGCGAGAACAACCACCACGGCAACGACTTCGCCTCCATGGCGGAAATAGAGCCGATTATTAAAAAGTAGGAAGTAGGACTTCTAGAACTTCTAGAATTTCTAGAACCACTAGGACTCAGGACTTACAACAATGGACACAGCAAGACATTTTCTCAGGCAGTGGATCGAGAAGGACGTCGCAGCGGGAACGACCGGCGGCAAGGTCGTCACGCGTTTCCCGCCCGAACCCAACGGCTACATCCACATCGGCCATGCCAAAGCCGTGTGCGTCGACTTCGGCATGGCCGAAGCGTTCGGCGGCGAATGCCACCTCAGGCTCGACGATACGAATCCGGCGAAGGAGTCGGATGAATACGCCGAAAACATCAAGAAGGACATCCGCTGGCTGGGCTTCCAGTGGTCCGGCGAAGGCGACGGCGCCGAGGCAGGCTTCTACAATGCGTCGAACATGTTCGACAAGATGTACGAAATCGCCGAGAATCTCATCCGCGCCGGGCAGGCCTATTGCTGCAATTTGACGCAGGAAGAGTGGAAAGAATACCGCGGCGTCCCGGAGCGTCCCGGCCGCCCCTCCCCTTCGCGCGATACGCCGCCGGAGCGCAATCTCGAAATTTTCCGCGCGATGCGCGACGGCAAATACGCCGACGGCGAATGGTGTCTGCGCGCGAAGATCGACATGGCCTCGCCGAACATCCACTTCCGCGACCCCGTCCTCTACCGCATCCGCCACGTCGCGCACTACCATCTCGGCGAGAAGTGGTGCATCTACCCGATGTACGACTTCGCGCATCCGATCGAAGACGCGCTCGAAGGCGTGACGCATTCGATGTGCACTCTCGAGTTCGAAGTCCACCGGCCGCTATACGATTGGGTCGTCGACAGGCTTGACGAGATGGGTCTCCTGGTGGAGCGCGGAGGGGTGAAAATCCGTCCGCAGCAGCGCGAGTTCGCACGCTTGAACATCACCCACACCGTAATGTCCAAGCGCCTCCTTCTGCAGCTCGTCACCGAGAAGCGCGTTGCGGGGTGGGACGACCCGCGCATGCCGACCGTGTGCGGGATGCGCCGCCGCGGCTACACGCCGGCGGCGATACGCGAGTTCTGCGAACGCGTCGGCGTTTCCAAGGTGGAGTCCGAGTCCGACCCCGCCCTCCTCGAATGGTGCGTGCGCGAAGAGCTCAACAGGACGGCGCTCCGGCGCATGGCCGTCATCGACCCTGTAAAGGTGGTAATCGACAACTGGGATGGCCCGGCGCACGATGTAGTTCTCCCGAACAACCCGACCGACGAAGCGGCCGGGACGCGCACCATTCCGTTCGGCCGCGAAATATGGATCGAGCGCGCCGACTTCATGGAAACGCCGGAAAAGAAATTCTTCCGCATGTTCCCCGGCGGCGAAGTCCGTCTCAGGGGCGCATGCATTTTCAAGTGCACCGGCTGCGTGAAAGACGCGGACGGGCGCATCGCCGAAATCCACGGCACGTGGGATAAAGAGTCGTGGGGCGGCAACGCGAGCGACGGCAGGAAGGTCAAAGGCACCATCCATTGGGTCGACTGCGCAACTGGCGTCAAGGCCGAAGTGCGCCTCTACGAGCGCCTCTTCACCGAGAAGGACCCGATGAAGGACGGTCCGGAGGGCTTCCTCAAGTTCATGAACCCGGAGTCGCTCAAGGTCGTCACAGGCTACGTGGAGCCTCTGCTTGCGTCCGCCGCCAACGGCGAGCGCTTCCAGTTCGAGCGCCTTGGCTACTTCGTCGCGGACGAGAAGGACCACTCGCCCTCCGCGCCCGTATTCAACCGCACCGTTTCGCTGAAGGATTCGTTCAAGCCGGGCGCGTAAGCGCACCTCGCATTCTCCGCCATGTTTGAAGTAACCATACTCGCAATATTGCAAGGCGTCACGGAATTCCTGCCCGTCTCGAGCTCCGGGCATCTCGTCATCGCGCAGCATCTGCTGGGCGTGGATGCGCCGGGAATGCGGCTCGACATATTCCTCCACCTCGGCACGCTTGTCGCGATTTTCGCGTATTACAGGAAGACGATCTCGTCGCTCTCGCTGGGGGCGTTTTCGCGCAATCCGGCCTCGCGGATCGCGGCATGGCTGTATGCCGCGAAACTCGCGCTCAGCGCCGTGCCGGCGGCGGTCGTATACTTCCTCTTCAAAGAGGATATCGAGGGACTCTTCGAGAACGCGAGGATGGTCGGGGCGCTGTTGATGTTCACGGGGGCGGTGCTCGCCGGTACGCGGTATCTGCCGCGCGGCACGAAGGATGTGAACTTCCTGCGAGCCCTGCTGATGGGATGCTGCCAGGCGCTTGCACTGCTGCCGGGCGTCTCCAGGAGCGGCATGACGCTCGCCGGAGCGCGGAGCGGCCGCGTGGACGCCGAAAAGGCGGCGGAGTTCTCGTTCCTCATGTCCGCGCCGCTCATAATCGGCGCCTCGCTCCTCGAACTCCTCAAAGGCGCGCCTGCGGGCACGACCGGCTGGGGCCTCACGCTCTACGGCCTCGCGCTCTCCGCAGTCGTAGGCTACTTCTCGCTCGCGATTCTCGTGCGGACGCTCAAGGGCAAGCGCTTCTGGCTTTTCGGCGCATACTGCTTCATTGCGGGTCTGTGTACGCTCGTGTTCGTGTGAAAAGCAAATAGGGCAAGTTTATGTTCAAAGTAGAGAAAATCGAAGGCGGAGTGGTCGCCGCGGCCGGGTTCAAGACGGCAGGCGTCGGCGCGGCGATTAAATACGCCGGGCGCAACGACGTTGCGCTCATCGTCGCCGACGCGCCGTGTTCCGCGGCGGCTGTTTTCACGACCAATAAAGTCGCCGCCGCGCCGGTCGCATACGACCGCATCGTCGCCAAGGGCGGCGTCGCGCAGGCGATCCTCGCAAACTCCGGATGCGCAAACGCATGCACCGGCGAAGCTGGGCTCAAGGACGCGGAGCTTTCGGCCCTGGCGACTGCGGGCGAACTTGGAATTTCGCCATCCCATGTGTTCGTCGCCTCGACCGGCGTCATCGGGCGCCGTCTGCCGGTAGAGAGACTCCTCGCCGGGATGAAAGCCGCCGCCGCCAAACTCTCGCGCGGCGACGACGCCGCGCTCGACGCCGCGCATGCAATCATGACCACCGACACCAAGCCCAAGCAGGCCGCTGCGCGCGTGCGCATCGGCGGCAAACGCGTTACCGTCGGCGGCATGGCAAAGGGCTCGGGGATGATCGAGCCGAACATGGCGACGATGCTCGCGTTCATCACCACGGACGCCGCCATCACCCCGGCCATGCTGCGGCGCGCCGTCAAGCTCGCCGTCGCAAAGAGCTTCAACCGCATCGTCGTCGACGGGGATGAATCGACAAACGATTCTCTCTTCATCCTCGCGAGCGGCAAGGCCGGCAACCCCGCGATCGACAAGGCGGGCGAAGATTTCGCGGCGTTCGAGGCCGCGCTTGAAGAAGTCGCCGTCTCGCTCGCCCGCCAGATGGCCGCCGACGGCGAAGGCGCGACGAAATTCGTCACCGTCCGCGTCAAGGGCGCCAAAAACGCCGCGCAGGCCGAACGCGCCGCGCGCGCCGTCGCCAAATCCCCGCTAGCCAAAACCTCGTGGTTCGGCCGCGACCCCAACTGGGGACGAGTCCTCGCCGCCGTCGGATACTCCGGCGCCGATGTGGTGGACATGAAGGCCGAAGTCTTCTACGACGGCGAATGGGCGTTCCGCAGAGGCGAAGTCGCCGACGAAGCGCAACTTGAGCGCCTCGCGAAGGTCATGGAAAAGCCAGAGTTCGAAATCACGGTCGACCTCCACCTCGGACGCGGAGAAGCCGCCATCTACACATGCGATTTCTCGCTCGACTACGTCCACATCAACGCAGACTATACTACGTGAGGGAATTTCGCGACTTTTCGATTTGCGCTCAAGCATTCCTTTTCAACACAGAGATACAGAGTTGCACAGAGACTGGAAGCAAATCGAAAAATCGAAAAATCTCAAATTCTCAAATCTACAAAAATGAAAAAGACATTGTTTATCGCATTGGCGATGGTGGCGGCCGCGGCAGGCGCCGAATTGAAAGTCGACATCGAGCGCGAAGGCGCGGCCGCGAAAATGGCCGTGTCGATCGAAGTCGCAGGCAACGACGCGTTCGCGAAGAGCCTCCGGCGCAATCTGGAGATGACGGGCCTCTTCAAGGTGCGCCCGGACGGCGCGATACGCGTCCGCGGCGGAATTGGCGAGCGCATCGCCGCGGAGGGCTTGGGGAAAGTCGTCTCCTTCGTCTCGCGCGCCTCCGACGCCAAGTCCGCCCGCAACGAAGCGCGTCTCTTGGCCGACAAAATGTGCGAGACGTATTCGCAGCAGCGCGGCTGCGCCACGGACCAGATTGTCTTCGTGCGCAAGGATGGCCGCGCCGAGGAAATCTTCACTTGCTACCCGGACGGCTACGACATAATGCAACTGACACGCGACGGCAAGGAAGCGGTCGGCCCGCGCTGGAAGGATTCACGCACGATTTTCTACACCGGCTTTCTCGGCGCCGGGCCTCAGATTTTCGAGCTCGACACCGCGACCGGCCGTCGCCGCATGAAGTGGAGCTTCAAGGGCCTCACCACCGGCGCCACCATTTCGCCCGACGGACGCAAGGCCGCCATAATCCTCTCCTTCCACGGCAACCCCGAGCTGTATGTGATCGACATCGAACGCGGCACCTGGGTGCGCCTGACGACTACGCCGAACGCCAGCGAGGGCCAGCCCGCATGGAGCCCCGACGGCCGCCAGATCGTCTACGTCTCCGACGAGACGCGCCGCCCGCAGCTCTACATCATCGACGTCGCCACGAAGCACAAGCGCCGCCTCACTTCCAAGGGTGCGCAGAACGTCGACCCCGACTGGGGCGTCGACGGCAAGATCGCCTACATCACAAAACGCGGCGGTCTTTCGCAGGTAGCCATCATCGACCCCGCCGCCGGCGAGGGGTCCGTGCGCCTCGTCACCGACCCGGGCTCTTGGGAACACCCATCCTGGTCCAAGGACGCCCGCCACGTCATCGCCTCCCGCGACAAGGCGCTCTTCATCGTCGACACGCTAAAGAACGGCGACGCCCCTTCCCGCCTCTTCATGAACAACGGCAACTGGATTACGCCCAGCTGGAATAAAATAAAGTAGGAAACAAAAAGCGATATGGCGTACGCCCCGCCCGAACGGCAAATTTCCTACTTCCTACTTTTACTTTATTATGCTAGAAGACAACAAAAACGCCAGTGCGCCGAAAATCGACGTCGGCTATGTCGCGGAACTCGCGCGGCTTGAGCTGACGGACGAAGAGCGCGCAGTATTCCAGCCGCAGCTGGAGAATATCGTCAAATACGTCGAGAAGATATCCGAAGTGGATGTCTCCGGCGTGGACGCCATGATGCACGGCAAGGAACTCGTGAATGCATTCCGCGAGGACGTCGTGCGGCCGTCGATGGACCGCGAGAAAGCGCTTGCGAACGCGCCAAAGCGCGTGGGCGACGAATTCCTGCTACCGAAAATCGTAGAGGGGGCCGAATCATGAAACTTTACGAACTTGGAATCGCCGAAGCGCGGAGGCTGCTCGCCTCAGGCGAAACGTCCGCGCGCGAAATCACGGAAGCCGTCATTGCGCGGCACCGCGAGACAGCCTCCACGATCGGCGCGTATCTGACGTTCGACGAAGAAGGCGCGCTCAAGCTCGCCGACGAGAACCCTAAGGCCGTGCCAATTGCGGTGAAGGATTTAATCAACGTCGAAGGCCAGCCCTGCACGTGCGCTTCGAAAATCCTCAAGGGCTACGTCTCGCCGTACAATGCGACGGTGATCGCGAACATGCGGGCGAAGGGATTCATCCCCGCCGGGCGCGTGAACATGGATGAATTCGCGATGGGGTCCTCCACCGAGAACTCGGCGCTTGGCGTCACGCGCAATCCGTACGACCTCGAACGCGTGCCGGGCGGATCCTCCGGCGGCAGCGCGGCGGCGGTCGGCGGCAATGTCTCGATCGCCGCGCTCGGCACGGATACAGGCGGCTCGATACGCCAGCCGGCGAGTTTCTGCAACTGCGTCGGAGTAAAGCCCAGCTACGGCCGCGTCAGCCGCTATGGCGTGACGGCGTTCGCAAGTTCCCTCGACCAGGTCGGACCGCTTGCGAAAAGCGTCGAAGACGCGGCTATCCTGCTCGGCGCGATCGCCGGGCACGACGAGATGGACGGCACCACGCCGCGTGAAGACGTCCCAGACTACCTCGCCGCGCTCGAAGGAGCCACGCTCAAGGGCCGCAAGATCGGCATCGTGAAGGAATATTCTTCGATGGCCGGTCTCGACCCGGAGGTGAAGCGCATCACGGACGAGGCGATTGCGAAATGCGCGGCGGCCGGCGCGGAAATCGTCGAAGTCTCGCTCCCGCACGCCGAATACGCGATGGCGGTCTACTACATCATCGCCCCGGCAGAGGCGAGCGCCAACCTCGCGCGTTTCGACGGTGTGCGCTTCGGCCATCGCTCGGAACGCGCCGAGGATGTCTACACTCTCTACACGCGCTCGCGCGCCGAGGGCTTCGGCCCGGAAGTCAAGCGCCGCATCATCATGGGCACGTATGTGCTTTCGAGCGGCTACTACGATGCATACTACGGCCGCGCCCAGAAGGTCCGCACGCTCATCCGCCGCGACTTCGAAGAAGCCTTTGGAAAGGTCGACGCGATTCTCACGCCGTGCGCCCCGACCCCGGCGTTCCGCCTCGGCGAACTCCAGGACCCGCTCACGATGTACTTGAACGACCTCTTCACGATTCCCTCGTCGCTCGCCGGCGTGTGCGCGTCTTCCGTGCCCGCCGGGTTCACGCACGAGACTCCGGAGCGCAAGGCGCTCCCCGTCGGCGTGCAGTTCATCTGCGGTTCGTTCGAGGAAGCCAAACTTCTCAACATATCCAAGGCATTCGAGGAGACGATGAAATGAAAGCGACGATAGAAACCAGCAAGGGCAAGATCACTCTCGAGCTCGATGAAGCGAAGGCCCCCGCGACGGTCGGGAATTTCGCGCAATATGCGCGCGACGGCCATTACGACGGCACCATCTTCCACCGCGTCATCGACGGCTTCATGATCCAGGGCGGCGGCTTCACGCGCGACATGAACCAGAAGAAGACCCGCGAGCCGATCCGCAACGAAGCGATGAACGGACTCTCCAACAAGCGCGGCACCATCGCCATGGCCCGCACTTCCGTCGTAGACTCCGCCACCTCGCAGTTCTTCATCAACCTCGTCGACAACGACTTCCTCGACTTCTCCTCCCCCACGCCGCGCGGCTTCGGCTACGCCGTGTTCGGCAAGGTGGTCGACGGCATGGACGTCGTGGACGAAATCGCCAAGGCGAAGACCGGCACCCACGGCTACTACGAAAACGTCCCGCAGGAGACGATCGAAATCCTCAAGGTTACGGTCGGATAAAACCCGGGACGGGAGGATGCGATGAAAACGAAATCCAAACCTGAAGCGAAAAAGAGGACGATTGCGCCCGTGTCGCTCGGCTGCGCGAAAAACGCGGTCGACCTCCAAGTGCGCGTCTCCAAGATGCTCAAGGAGGATTGCATCATCTCGCCCGACCCCGACCGCGCCGACATCGCGATTGTCAACACGTGCGCGTTCATCGAATCCGCACGCGAGGAGGCCGAGGCGGAAATCGTCCGCGCGCTACAGCTGAAAAGCGCCGGCCGCTACGGTCAGGTGATGGTGACGGGATGCTACCCGCAGCGCTACCCGGACGCCGTGGCGAAGTTCCCCGGCGTCGACGTCTGGCAGGGCGTTCCTTCGACGTGGGAAGAATCCGCCCTGCCCGGTCTCAGGTTCACGGGCCAGGCTTTCGCGTATCTGAAAATCGCCGAAGGCTGTTCGCACAAATGCGCCTACTGCGCAATCCCGGAAATCCGCGGACGCTTCCGCTCCCGCCCCGTAGAGGCGATTCTCAAAGAGGCGCAGGCCCTCCTCGACACCGGCTGCAAGGAACTCGTCATCGTCGCGCAGGATCCCATGCTCTGGAAAGGCAAGGCGTGGAGCGAGGACAAGAAAAAGGAAGTCCCCTGCGACATAACCGACCTCCTCTGGGCGCTCGACTCGTTCGACGGCGACTACTGGGTTCGCGTCCTCTATTCGTATCCGAACGAAATAACGGGCGACTTCCTCTATTGGATGCTAAACGCGAAACACGCGGTGAAATACATCGACGTGCCGCTCCAGCACACGGTCCCCGAAGTCCTCGTGAAGATGAACCGCCGCGCCGCTGTCGATATGTCCCTCGCCGCCGCCGATCTCTTGCGCGAAACGGTCCCAGGCGTCACGCTCCGGACGACGATAATGACAGGCTTCCCCGGCGAGACCGAACTGCGCTTCAAGCGGCTCATGAGCGATTTAGGCCGCATGCAGTTCGACCACCTCGGCGCGTTCGCATACAGCCCCGAGGCCGGCACCGCAGGCGCGAAGATGCGTCCGCGCCCGCCGCGCAAAGTCGCCGAGGCGCGCGAGAAGGAAGTGATGGCGCTCGCGGAAAAAATCTGGAAGACGCGCTCCAAGCGCATTCTCGGCAAGACTTTCAAGGCGCTCGTCGTCGCGCCGGGCATCGCCCGCATGGAATCGCAGGCGCCCGACGTCGACGGAGTCACGCATGTCGACTCCGGCCGCGTCGGCGAGTTTGTCGCCGTCAGGCTCGACAAGGTCCGCGGTTTCGATTTCATCGCGCACGTCGTCAAGGAGGCTTGATGGGCGGCATACCGTACATAAACGAGAATGTCAAGTCGAGGGGGTTCAAATATTACATCTTCGACTGGGACGACAACATCCTCCACATGCCCACGAAAATAATAATGGAGCATCTGGAGGAGGACGGCACGTGGCGCGAAGTAGAGCTCTCCACATCCACATTCTCGCTCATCCGCGCCGACGCCGCGCACTACCGCGCCCCGGGCGGCAACTGGAACGCCGCATTCCGCTTTTTCAAAGACCTCCCCGGCCGCGACAATTTCATCGAAGACACGATTTCCGCACTCGAAAAAATCGAGCACGGCGAAAAGCCCGGCCCCAGTTTCAACGCGCTCAAGACGACATTGCGCGAGGGGCGCCTCTTCGCCATCGTCACCGCGCGCGGCCACGCTCCCTCCACCATCGAGAAGGCCGTTCGCATCTTCATCCGCTACGCGCTGAACGAAAGCGAACGCGCGGAGATGATGTCCAACCTCCGCGGCTACAGGAAATGGATCGACGGCGTCACGCAGTTCGGCACCGACGCCGAGGAACTCGACTACTACCTCTCTATGTGCCGCTACGCGCCCGTCACCCACGGCGCATTCCTGGACCGGCTCGCAAGCGATCCCATCTACGGCGAAAAACTCGCCTACGCCACGACGGCCGCCAAATCGGAACTCGCCAAGGAGTTCGCAATACAGGATTTCGTCGAGCACATCTTCCACATGCTCCGGCGCAATACGCGCCTCGACCAGCCGATTTCGATCGGGTTTTCCGACGACGACGCGGGGAACGTGAAATCCGCCATGTCGTTCATCCGCCGCGAATTGAGCCGCCGTTTCGACGGCATCAAATTCGTCGTCTACGACACCTCGGACCCCACCCTTTCCAAAGGCCGCAAGGTCTGCGTAATCGGCCAACCCTGCCTCCCCGGGCTCGATTCCGTTTTCGCCCGGTGGTAACGCGGCTTGTCAATCGAATGCCGCCGCGGCATCCTCAAGCCCCGGCGCGGATGCGCGGAGAACGACGCGTCCGGGCGCCGTGCGATGGATGTAGAGCCCGGCACGGCCGTTGTAGAGCGTATGCGACGACGTATCCTTGAATGATTCCAGGCCGCGCGGATCGGAGTTGCCAACGGAGACGATTTCGCCCGGGCCTTCTACCGAGAAATAAATCCTGCGCCCATTCTCTGGGACCAGAGTGCCGCGAGCATCCGCCACGCCGATTCGCACGAAAACGAATTCCTTGCCGTCTGGCGGCAGAAGCGCTTTCTCCGGCGCGAGGACGACCGCCGCCGCCTCGCCTGCGGTGCGCAGCGTTTCCTCGCCGGCCACGGTCCCGTCCGCATTGTATGCGACCGCCTTGAGTTCGCCGGGGACGTAGGGGACGTCATCCCACATCAACCGGTAGCGTTGCATCACGCCGTAGTATTCGCCGCCGAGCGTGGCTGCCGGGTTCTTGCGCCGCCGCCCCAGCGATGCGCCGTTCAGGAAAAGCTCCGCTTCGTCGGCGCTCGTGTATACGTAGACGGGAATCGACGCGCCCGCCTTCTCCGGGAACGTCCAGTGCCCGGGCACAATGTGCAGCGTGAACGCGTCCTTGTTCCACACCGAGCGATACAGCCATGCGCGGTCCTTAGGCAGGCACAGCAAATCGAAGACGCCGAAATAGGAGCTGCGCGCCAGATCTTTTTTGGCGTAATCGCGTCCGTTCACGGGGCTGTCGCCGAAAGGCGTCGGCTCGCCGAGGTAGTCGACGCCAGTCCAGACGAACTCGCCGCCCACGAAGCGGTCGCGCTCCATGCGTGCGAACTCGACGTCCGCGATGTCGCTCCACGGCGCGCTGTTGCGATCGTATGAATCGATGCTGATTGCATCGAAGTCGTAGTCGGTCCTGTGCTCCGGGAATTTCGCCGCATAGTGGCCCCAGTTGGAAATCGCGGAGGCGCTTTCCGTGTAGAGGACGGGTTTGGAGGGGTGGCGCTTGCGCATCGGCATGTATTTCTCGTTGTAGTTCCATCCGGTGATGTCGAGCGCATCGTA
>DFGB01000041.1:26122-37026 GCA_002371135.1 Verrucomicrobia bacterium UBA3761
GGGTCGAGCGCCTTTACGACGTTGCGGAAGCGCGCGCACCTCTCGGCGCTCGTCCCCGACGCGGAAGGTCCGCCCCAATACTCCGGACTTGGAGGGCAGGCGATTCCACGCGGGATTTCGTTGCCCATCGACCACACGAACACCGAGGGGTGGTTGCGGTCGCGCCGCACAAACTCGGCGAGCTTTGCGGAGACGAACTCTTCAAGAGGGATGTCGCCCCGCGCCGATGTATCGTTCCACTTGTCGAAGCACTCGTCCCATACGAACAGCCCCATCTCGTCGCAGAGTTCAAGAAGCTCCGGCGCGGGGGCGTTGTGGGAGGTGCGGATGGCGTTCACGCCCATGTCGATGAGCGCCTCGAGTTCGCGGCGCATCGCAGAGCGGTTGAACGCCATACCGAGAATGCCAAGGTCGGAATGCAGACACACTCCCTTGAGCTGCACACGGCGGCCGTTCAGGTGAAAACCGTCGTCGCCGAATGAAAATGTGCGGAAGCCGAGCGGCACGGCAATCGAGTCCTCTTCATTGCCGCAGGCCGCGATGGAGATTTCCGCCGTATAGAGCGCGGCATTTGGCTTCAACTCCCACAATTCGGGATTGCGCACGGGGATATCGAGCGAAAAATCGCCCTTGCCGCACGGCGGAATGCGCACCTCGCCGCGGCAGTCCGCGACAACTTCCCCCTGCGGAGAGCGTATGCAGACTTTCACCTCCGCCGTGACGTCCACAAGGCGGCGGCTTGTCGCTTCTCCGTTCACGCGCACGTTCCACGCGCCGTCGCCGTCCTTGCCGGCATTCACGAATACATCACGCTCGTCCAGATATACGTCAGACGTCTCGAATATCCTCGCACGTCTGTATATCCCCGCCCCGGGATACCAGCGCGAAGTGAGTTTAGTCGTATCGGCCTTGACGACGATGGAGTTCGTCCCGGCGAAAAGGTACGCCGTCGCATCCGCGCGCATTCCAAGGTAGCCGTATTCCTGCCGTGCACACGGCTGGCCGTTCACGAAAACCGTCCCGTCGCACATGACGCCGTCGAAATCGAGGAATATCCGCCGCCCCTCCGGCGCTTTGTCGAGAACGAGATTCGTGCGATACCAACCCGTCCCACGCCACGGGAGCTTGCCGGTCGCCGTATCGCCATCCGGCTCGAACGGCCCTTCGATCGCCCAGTCGTGCGGAATCGCAACCGGACGCCATTCCTTTTTGTCGAAGGAAAATTCCCATCCGTCCGACCAGTCCCGGACTTCTCTTGCAAGAACCGCACCCGCCGCTAAAAACCCCGCAAGAGCCAAACTCCCCCGTGCGACAGTGCGCCGCACGGCAAACATACGCATATTTTCCATGCCGGTATTATAGCACAATTCCAACCCGCCGTGCTACTACCCGTTCGGATGTGGATTTTTCGATTTTACCCTCTGTTCCTCTGTGCCTCTGTGTTAAAAAAGAAGAAGACTTGGAGCAAATCGAAGAATCGAAAAATCGAAAAATTCTTTCCATTTCACGGCCAGATGATGCTTAGGCGTTCGCAGTCCTGCGGACTGAAAATGCGCTTGAGCCTCGCGACAAGTCCGTCCCAATCGGCGCTAGAATCCACAACGGCGCCGTCTTCGGCGGATATGCTGTAGCGCCGGCCCGCGAGTTTGTCGAATGAGACGTTGACGAGCGCCTCGCCCTGACAGAGCAGCGAGCCGGCGGCGTCGGCCTCGATAAGCAGGATGGCGAGGCGGCACGCCGCGCCGATCGCCGCTTCATCCTCCGCGCGCTCGTCGTCGTCCGAATACACGCGGCCGTACGGCATTGCGAACGAAATCGCGAGGCACGGCGATTTCCACGAGAACTCGAAAGTGCGGCTCTGGAGGCCGTGGCCGCCAACGAGCGCGGAAAGCCCCGCGCCGCTTTCGAGTTCCCTCACGGCGTCCGTGAGCATCGCCACGGCCGCCGCCTTCTTTTCCGCTTCGTCTTCCATAAAGATCCTTTTTTGGATTTTTCGATTTTCGATTTGAGATTTTTCTCCCGCAGAGTGCGCAGAGCTCGCAGAGGCTTTAAAAAGTTGAAAAGTTGAAAAGCTCTCTGCGTCCTCTCAAGCTCTCTCAAGGGAGATGAAAATCGTAAATCGAAAATCGTAAATCAAAAATCTCACTGGAACCAGCCGGTTTTGGCGGAGTTGATAAAGCCGTTGCGCTTGTAGTTGCCCTGCGTGAGCTGGGAAATCGCGTCCTCGATGTTGGTGTAGCAATTGATATTCTTGTTCAAGGGCGCGCCGAACTGTCTGACGAGTTTCGGCTTCTGGTCGGCCGGATCGTTGACGACAGCCGTCTGCTTGTCGCGGTTGTTCCAATCGGCCTCGCTGTACACCATGCCGCGCTGCTTGAGTTCGTCGGCGTGGCGGATGGCGTCGTCGAGACGCTGGATGGCGGCCTTGACAGAGACCCCGGGCATGCGCTTGGCGAGGTCGTTGATGTAGTTCTGGCGCTCGGGCGTGCCTTCCTTCAGCGTCTGGAGGTGGTTGTAGAGATCTTCGTCCATAACTTTCGGCACGTAGTTCGAATAGAGACCGAACGTGTACATCAGGCAGTAGTTGAGTTCCGGAGCCTCGAACTTCGAAGCGTCGAGCGTGTACGTGCCGTCGGAGTTCTTCTTGACGCCCGGGTCTTTCAACAGGCGGTTCAGCGCCGTCTGGGGATTGACACCCTTGTAAAGTTGCGAGACTTCGGCGAGTGTATTCTTGAAATTCGCAAGATGTTTGCCTGCGACGACATACTTGTTCAGGCCGATGCGGAACGCCGGATAGCACGTGTCATTATCGATGCCCTTGACGACGACCTTGCCGTCTTTGCCGACGTTGACCATGACATTGCCGTTGTGCCTGTCGCACTGGCCGGTGATGAGGTCGAACCAGTCGAGACGGTTGCACTGGCGCATCATCTGGCCCTGCACCTTGGCGTGCTCGTCAGGAAACAATTTCTGGACGTCGCTGCACTTCAAGGCGTTCGGGCCCGCATGCTTGTTGGCCGCAAAGTGGCCTATGGCGATTCCTGGCGCCTTCTCCATGAAGATGCCGTACTGACCGTCGTGCTTGCCGACGGACGTCTTGGTCATGACGTCGCCGAGCCCGAGCACGTCGGCGGTTTTCTGCGTAGCCATGTTCAACTGCGCAATCTGCTGGCTCTTGGAGTATCCCTCCTGGACATAGTATGTATTTTCCAGCGAATCGCGTCCGGGCGCCTCGGGCTTGAACACCTTCGTCTCGCCGTTCTTGAACGTGACGGCGAAGACCGTGTTCATGGCGCCGTGGCCGAGCGTCTTTGATTGGGCGACGTTGGACTGGTCGGTGGCGACGTCGATGTCGTCATCGCTCATGCCATGCACACGCACCTCGACGAGAGTGGATGGCGCCAGTTCTCCTTCAAACGCGCTGAGGGAAGTCTTGGAGGAGAGGAAATCCTTGTCGTCCATGCGCTCGCCGGTCTTGGCCATGTCCTTGATATGGGCAAGCTGCGTCTCGAAAGTCTTGTTGACGATGTAGAAATCGGCAAACGCCTTCGGCTGAGGGCCCTTGAAACCGTTGGTGAAGAATTCCCCCATCGCGTCGGCGAACTCCTTGACGAGCTGCGGAGTGATTTTCGCCTGCACGTTCGAAGGGAGTGAGCCCTTGCCGCTGGCAATCCTTTGTTTGAGCTCGACTGCATCGTCCAAAAGCAATCCATAGCAGTTGTCTACCATGCACTTGAGCTTGTAAAGCGCATCGTGCTGGTCGATGTTGCCGTTGCGCCTTGCAATGGCGTTCTTGAGCTTCTGGAGGTTTTCGTCCGTCGGCTCCTTGGCATACGTACGCGCGGCAAGGCGGATCTCCTCCTTGGCTTCCATGATTTTCGCGACGGCCGGAAAGACGATGCCTATGAGCGGATGGAACTTCTCGTCCGCTATTTTGAGCGACTTGGGCGGCGCGAATACGCTGTCGACGTAGGAGTTGATCGCCGCTTCGGTCATGCTCTTGCGCGCTCCGGACAAGCGCGCCTCCACTTGCGCGACAATATCCTTGGCGGCGTCCATGAACGCCTTGTCGGGAATGACGCGGCTGTCGCCGACCTTGTAGCCGTCGCGAGCGAGCGTCGCAAGCGCATTCTTGGCGTCGGCCAATTCACGCCGCATCGCGGCGAAGCTCTCGCTCGAAAGGCGCGCATCGGGTTTCGCGGCAAAATCGTCGAGACGCTTGGCGAGCGGCGCGAACGACTGTTGCATATGCGCGAGCGCCTCCGCGTTGCCGTGCATGGCCGCAGACTTTTCGCCCATCAAATCGGCAATCTTCGTATCAAGCCTGTCGCGGACCTGCGGATCGAGCGAGTTCACGTTGCCGTGCATCTTGGCCACGGCGTCGGAGAACTGCATGACGAGCGTCTCGATTTCGCATGCGCGCCTGTCGCACGTCAACGCCGCCTGCTCGAGGATGTCCTTCGCCTCGTCGCCAATTCCCTTCGTGTTGATGAGCGAGATGAACTTCTCGGAAAGCGCGGCCTGTGCATCGAGCGCCGCCTTGATCGCCTTGCCGGCGGGGAGACTCTCGTCCCACGCATAGCCGCTGTCGAGAGTCATCATCGCCGCCGTCGCGAGATTCCGGCCGGTGAACGAGTCGAGCGCCTTCATGGTCTTGTCGGCATTCTCGATGAGCTCGTTCAACTTCTTGACATCCTTCTTGCCGAGGCCCATGTCCTTGACCTGCGCCTTGAGCGCGGCTGCGTCGATGCCCTTTGCAGAAGCCTTCCCGGCCTGCAGCAAAAGGATGTCGAGCTCGCGGGCGAGCTCCGCCGCGGAAGTCGTCTGCACCGCCGCCTCTTCCTGCGGCGCGTCCCCGCCCTCGACCACCTGGGGATTGACGTTTCCGGGCTGGACGTTCTCTACCCCGCCGATGTTCACCTGTGGAAGCGGCATGTTGTTGCCAATTGGCATGAATCCGCTGTGTCCGCTCATAATCTACTCCTTTCAGGGCCTCTCCGGCGCTTGCTTTTCTGCCTCGTATACACTTCAGCGCCCGGTAGGTTACCTCTTCTGCGCACATTATACCACATTTTCTAATTGCCGCGCAACAGTGCGGGCGCTTCGCGCAAATAGCGCAGTTCGTTATAATACTGTCCAGTAAAATCGAAAATGAAGAAAAAACCAAATACCCCCTTTCGTCAAATACTATCCAGTGATATAATGGAGACATGAACATGTCAAGAAAAGCTACAAAAGAGTACATCGGTATGAAGGGCCGCGCATATAAAGCCGCCTCGCGCCTCCTGCGCAACATCCACGACCTCTTCCCAGAGGCGGAACTGTCGCGTTCGCGTGCCTACCACTCCAACGACAACGCGCACGTTGAAGAGAAGAACCGACATGTCGGGCGAGAACTTTTTGGAGAGCGACGGCTCGACTGCCGCGATCTCGAAAGCGATCTCATACGGCTTTGCGACATGTGGAGCGATTATCGGAACTTCTTCTGCCCGAGCAAACGCCAATCTCGAAAGTGAAGCGAGAAAACGGCAAGAGATTCGTCTGCCGCTACGACAGTCCCCAGACGCCGTATGAGCGCATCATGAAGGAGCCGACTGTCAGCGACGAAATAAAGGCCAAATTGACGCAGAAGAGAGCGTCTTTATGCGCACTTGAGTTGCGGAACAAGATTGTTAAGTTGCTAAAGCGTATCTGGCGCAGACAAGACGAATTTACTGCTGTCAAAAATAGTTTCTGTGTCGATCTCGGGGACCGCTCGTCGGATGCGTCGCTCCGCGACGCATCCTCCTCGCAAGTCCCCGAGATTGACACAGAACGTTGTATGCCAGATGCAGAAAACACAGGACAACATTTGACGAACAAAGAACGTCGCAAACGAAAATTTACTGGACGTAGTATTTGACGAACTGGGCACGGCTGTCAGCAACAGATGATCTCACGCAGAGATGCCGCGAGCGGCCCCCCGCATTCAAATCAATACAGTTTCTTGCCGTAGACAAGGATCTTCGAGAGACTGAAACTCTCCTTCTGCTCGCGGCCGTCCTCCGTCTCGCTCCGGCTGCGGCGCACGCGCACGTACCGCGCGCGCGGCGCCTTCGCCAGCGAAAACTCCACTCGGTACTGGTCGCGCAGCCGCGCGTCCTCCAGCACGGTGCGCCACGCGACGCCATTCTCGGAAACCTCCACCGCGAGCGGCAGCTGGCGCTTGCGCCGCGCCTCGTCGGGCGAGCGCAGGATGACGGCGATGCCGCGCAGCGAACAGGGGCCGGCCAGCGTCACCATCGCCCACGGCTCGGCCCACTGCTGGGTGGTGAACGTGACATCCTGGACCGGCGAGGCGTCGAGGGCGCGCGGATGGAGCGCGGGCGTGTCGGCCGGGCAGGTCTTCGAAATCGTCAGCATCCCTTCGGCCGAGACGAGCTCGCCGCCGAAATCCCGCTCCTTGAAGCGCGGCCCCTGGACCGGCCGGCCGATCTTCTCCTGCATGGCGGCGAACTGGCGGAACGCGGCGACGTTGCCGCCGTTCTCCGCCGCGAGGATGAACGTCCCGAGGTCAGGCCGGCCGTTCTTCGCGGCGGCGACGGCCTGCGCGCCGCCGATCTTGCCGCGCATCTCCTTGGCGAACGTCGCGGCGAGCTTCGGCAGCGTCTTGAGGAAGCGCGCCGCGCGCGCCTCGTCCGCGAAGATGAACGGCGCGCACCAGCCGAGAACCTGCGCGAAATACGTCTTCGTACCGTACTGCGCGGCGACGACGCTCCCGACCGCCCGCTCCATCAGTTCCGCGCGACCCACGAGCGGCTTCGCCCAGCGCGCGACAACGAGGCTGATGTCGCCGTCGTCCTGAAGCGTCTCGTCCGGCTGCCGCAGAAGCGGCACGAACGATTCCAGCGCCTCGGCGAGCGCATCCGGGCCGCTTTCCCGCGCGACGCGGTCGAAATAGGGCGTGAGCAGGTCCCACAGCGGATGCCGCCACCCGTTCAGCGCATTGATCGCGGCGCGCGCGTACGTCCGGTGCTCCTCCAGCGGACGGTTCGCGCGCATGATCCAGTCGCCGTAGGCGCGCCAGGCCGTGTAGTGGCCCGGCCACGCGTTGCACGCATGGCGGTAGAGGCGCATGACCTTCGCCGCCGGCGCGCCGCGCCGCGCCGCCAGGCGCGCGAGCTCCAGCCAGCGGTCCGCGTCGAGCCGCGCCTCGCGCTCCCCTTCGAACGTGGCCTCCGCCGCGATCGTGTACGTCCAGTGGCGGGCGTTCGGCCAAAAGCCGGGGAAGCCCGTCGGCGGCGAGATGAAGTTGCCGATCCGCCACGTGCCGTCCGGCAGCCGGCGGGCGAAGGCGCAGTGCCCCGGCTGGCCGACAGGCGCGGACGGAACGCCGTGCGCGTTCGCGCAGCACGAGGCGAACGTGGACAGTTCGCCGCAGACGCCGCCGACGAGGTAGGAATACGTCCGCTTGGGCCATTCGCCCGCGCGGACCCACGGCTCGTAGTAGTGCGGCGAATGGACGGAGCGCCCGAAGCAGTTGAACATGCGGTAGGGGACGGCCCCGAGCATCTCGTCGGCGCGCGCGGCGGGCAGATTGGCGAACGCGTCCAGAAAGCGCTGCTGGTTCGGCTGATCGTCGGTGGCGTCGCTGCCGTGCAGCTGCCAGACAGCGTAGCGCCAGCGCCAGACGGGCTGCGCATAGGCCGCCTTGTGCAGGCGGTTCGAGAGCGCCGTCGTGCGCACGGCGTCGAGCCAGTCCGCCAGAAACGCCTCGTCCGCGTCCGGCCGCTCCAGCGCCGTCGCGGTGGCGAAGCGGCGGCCGCAGCCGTCCGCGCCGTCCAGCCAGCGGCCGTTGTCCTGAAAAAAGAGCGATTCGAGCGCCAGGAGCGACTCCGCGGCCCGGTCGCAGGTTCCGCTCCACGCGAAATCCTCCATCCATTCGCGACTGGAGAAGAACGCCCGGAGAAACGCGCGCGCGCCCGGCCGCGCCTTCAGCGCGTCCCATCCGCGCGCACCGATACGCGAGAGGACGGCGCACAGCGCGATGTCGCGCTTCTCCTGCTCCGTGAACCCGTCAGGACCCGGCTTGACGGAGGCGAGGCGCTCTTCGACGGCGGCGAGCTTGAACGGCGTCGTCACCGCCGGGGCATCCGCCGGGCGCGCGCGCACGTCGGCGCGACAGGGCGCGGCCGTCGCGATGCGCTCGCCCGCCATCTTCAGCAGCCCGAGCGCGCACTGGCCCCAGACGGTGTCGCGCCCCATGGCGAGGACGGCTTTCAGCCGCTCCGTGTCGCTCGCCGACACGACCTGAGAGCCGGTTCCGTTCGCCGTGCGGTAGGCGAACGCCGCCATCTCGACGGCCTGGCGCTGGACGACGCTGAGGTGGTTCGTCGGAATCCGGGCGAGCGACGCCAGAAACTTCTCGCCCGCCTTGCGATTCGCCCCCCGGCCGTATTCCGTCGCGCGCTCCACGATGTCGAATCCGTCGCCGAGCAGGAAGCGCTGCCGCCAGCCGAAGCGGTCGTCCGCGTCGATCTCCTGCAGGTGCGCCCACGGGCCGACCCACGCGAACGGCCCTTCATAGAGCTGCGGGACGGAAAACCGGCCGACCTGCGCTTCCAGCAGCTCGAACGCGCGGCCCGCCGCGTCCGCCGCCTGCGCCGTGCTGCCGCGCCCTTTGCCGAAGAGCGCCTCCGCCTCGTTCCGTCCCCTGGCCGCCGCCTCCACGAGACCCGCGAGCGACTGCGGCGTCACGTCGAAGGGAATGTTCTCCAGCTGCGCGAAGAGGCGGCGCGGCTCTTCGGTCAGGCACGTGATGGCGGGCAGGCGGCGGGAGGCGACGCGGAACGGCGCGACCTTCTCGTTCGCGGCCGCGACCTTCGGCGTCGGCTCCTCCATGTCGTCGTAGACGCGCAGGTCGTACCGTCCGCCGAGCGCGCGGCGGAACTCGGCGCTTTCGAACACGCGGCGGACGCTCTCGCCGCTGACGCACCAGTCGCTGCCGCACTGGAGAACGAGCAGATCACGCCCGGCGCCGGCGCACGTTGCACACGCGCCCGCCAGAGCAACCAGAGCGATCAACTTCCTCATGTGCGTCAATCTATCATTTCCCCTTGCCACTTGTCAAGTTGCGGACGGCCCTTTGTTTTCATCCACAATTCTACATCGCGGACACGCACGCCCATCACCCCACGGAAATGGGGCGCACGGCCAATCGGTTCGAGCAGAGTTCAGCGCAACCCGCAGGCGTTTTCCGCGCGCCGAATGACGGATTCGTGCGCGGCTTTGAGAATGGCCGGATCGAACTTCAGTACCTTGCGGTCGTAGGAGAGAAGGCCGTTGATCTCGATCTCGACGTCGGTCGTCTGCGTGTAGATGGAGCCCGCAAGCCCCTGCTCCGCGAAGTCGCCCAGCTTCTCCATGAGCGCGAGATACGTCTTCTCCAGACCCTCGCGCGTCTTCGTGTCTTCAATGCCGCCGTAGCCCCAGTCGCCGTCGCTCGTCTCGCCGAGCGCGGCCCGGCCCTGGTCGAACGCGCGCCAGACATGCCCCTCGACCGGGTGCCCCAGCCCGCCGAACTCGCCGAGGAACGAGACGCGCCGGTCGTTCACGGGCGGCATCGCCGGGCCGCGGTAGCGGTGGTAATCCACCACATCCGCCGCCTCGCACACGCCCGCCGGCCGGTGCGCCGTGATGACATGCGGCTTGCGCCAATCCAGCTGCAAAGCTCCGCCTTCCCAGTCGTCCCAGCCGCTCGGGCCGTCCACCAGGCGCGTCGGATCGTCGCGCCTGACGAAATCAAGCGTCGTGTGCGTCAGGTGCGGATCGTGCTGGCCCCATCCCTCGTTGTACGGGACCCACATGACGATGGACGGGACCTTGCGCAGCAGATCGATCATGCCCTTCAGCTCCGCGCGGTAGAGCGCATAGCCCTTCACGGTCGAGGCCTTGAACGGACCGTTCGGGTCCGTGTCGTGGCACGGCATGTCCTGAAGGACGAGCAGTCCCATCCTGTCGCAGAGCGCGTAGTAGCGGAGCGGCTCGACCTTGATGTGCTTGCGCATCGTGTTGAAGCCGCAGTCCTTCAGCGTCTGGATGTCGAACGCCATCGCCTCTTCCGAGGGCGGCGTGAGGAGTCCATCAGGCCACCAGCCCTGGTCGAGCGTGCCCATCACGTAGTATGGCTTGTTGTTGAGGAAGAATCTCAGCACGCCCTTCGCGTCCCTGCGCTTCTCGAACTTGCGCATCGCGAAGTAGCCCTTGATCTCGTCCCTGCCGTAGCGCGCCGTGAAGTGGTAGAGGTTCGGCTCCTCCGGCGACCAGAGCGCGACGGGCGCGGGCAGCTTGATCGTGCAGGGGATTCCGGGGACGAATGTCGCGCGCAGAGGCGCAGAGGGAATGTTGCCATTGTTGCCAGTTTCAATTTCCAATTCCAATTGCTCATTGGCAACATTGGCATTGGCAACATTTCCACATTGGCAACATTCAAATGTCAGCGTCACCTCGCCCTTGTCGATGTCGGTCGTCACGTCATAGTCGGCGATGTACGTCTCGGGAACCGTCTCCAGCCAGACAGTCTGCGTGATGCCGCTCGAGCGCGTATAGAAGCACGCGTGCGTCTTGAACGCCTGTTTGCCGCGCGACTGGATGAAATCCTCCGTCGGATCCCACACCAGCACCGTCAGCGTATTCGCGCCCTTCTTCGCGAATGGCGTCAAGTCGGCCGTGAACGGCAGCTGCCCGCCCTCGTGAAGCGCCACCTCGTCGTGGCCGAGATAGACGATGGCGCGGAAGTCCACCGCGCCGAAGTGGAGGAGGATGCGTTCGCCCGGCTTTGGATCGAGGTCGATCATGCGCGTGTACCAGAGGTATTCGTCCGGTTCCAGCAGCCGTCCGCCGCATCCGGAAAGCGGCGCTTCCAG
>DFGB01000012.1 GCA_002371135.1 Verrucomicrobia bacterium UBA3761
GCCCACCCCCTTTACAAGTCACCAAGAGGGCAGGGCAACTAGGCAGGGCGGATGAAAACGCCTCAGGGGCGATTGCGGCCGGTCAACTTTAGAGATGCCGGGACGGCGAAAAGAAGCGCGAAAACGACCGCTCCTATGGCGCCTTCGATGACGACCGGCCAGGGGACGACGAACCAATGCGGCAAGCCAGGCCAGAATGATGCCGTCTTGAACGATGCGCCCCAGCCTGCGAGCGCTCCGGTCGGAAGACCTATGACAATACCAGAAAACGCTGTCTTGACCGCACTTGCAACGAGGCGCGTTGCGATTTGCACTCTGGTCGCGCCGACCATCCGCAAGACCGCGAACTCCTTGCGCTTGGCGTCGAACTCCGCCACCAGCATCGCGATGAAACCGATCGAAAGAATTGCGAGGAAAACGAACGGAACCCGAGCTGCGGCGCCTATGACGTTCGAACCGTGGGCAAGCGTGCCGTCGGCGATTTCGTCCCGCGCATGCAGCCGGACCGTCACCTCGCTTGGATTGCCGAGCAGCCTCGCGATTTCTGCTTCGATCTTCCGTCCCGCCGCGAAAACGCCATTCGAGGCAAGAAACGCTTCGTCGTATTCTACCCATAGATGCGTCATTTTCACCATCTGGGCAGGACGCATATCAAGCGATTCGACGGTATCGAACGAAGCAAAAACCGGTCCAGACGTCATGACCGGCATGCCATTGAGACCGCGCACAAGGCCGCGACTCGTGACCATATGCCAATTGAGATCGACTACACCGGCAATCGGCAGCGCTATGGTTTCGACACGCGGCGACCTGCCAATGGGCAGCTCCAGCACATCGCCCTTGTGGAGATTCAACGCACGCGACATCATTTCAGTGATAACGACAGAATCACCCTTGCGCATGTCGCACGTGGCCGACTGCCAATCGCCTTCGACAAATTGGAATTGCGGCAGCCATTCCGCGGCAAGCATGAGGGCGTTCGGTCCGCCGCGCATGCGTGGGCCGCGAGCGCCCTTCTCGCCCGACTGTTCCGGAGGAGGGACTTTGACAATCCCGGCCCCGGCGGCTGCGGCCTTGAGCGGCACTTGCAGGGGCAGAAGTTCCGATATGCGCTTGACGCCATCCATGTTGCGCAATTTTTCGATATCGAAACTGGAGACTCCGCCAGGAAGGAGCGATACTATCGCATCCGGCCATTCTGGCGAAGGGACGAATGCCCTCATCAACGAAGCTCCCCACACCTCGACAGCGACGAACGCCGCGAACCCCAGTGCGAACGTGACGACCATCCCGCACCGGCGCGAACGCGGCGCTATCGAGCGCAAATCGAGCGCGCGCACCCGCAATGCCGGCGCAAGAACAAACAAAACCGCAAACGCCACCACAACCGGCAGCACGGCAAGAGTCGTGAAGGCTGAGCGAACGTCAAACACGGCGCCCGCCGGAAACGCGGTCCTCTCCAGTTGTGCGTAAAACGATATGGCGCACCAGGCGGCACCTGTGCCGAGCGCCCATCCTGCAAAGGCGCTCAGGAGCGCCTCGAACCAGACAAAGCGCGCAACACCCGATTTGCCCATGCCGAGCATTCGCAAAACCGCGAGCTGGCGGCGGTTTGATTCGACTGAAAGAAGAAGAGAATTTACGAGAAGCGAGAGCGCAGTCAATATCGCGGCGGCAAGCATTAATGGCCGCGCATAATCCATGCGGCGTTGTTCATCGCTCTTGTACGCCGCCACTACTGCTTCCGACCGGGGAGTGGAGAAGGACGCCTCTGAAGAAAAACCGCCGGGAGGTACGAGGAAGAAGTCCATGCGCCTATGCTCTTCCGCCGCAAGAAGCTTGAACGCGGCGGGATTGGCAAAAACAGTCGGGAATCCGGGAGGGAGTTTGGCACCATCGATGTAGCCGACGATGCGCGAGGACATCGTTCCTTTCGCGCCGACGAATTTCAATGTTTCTCCAAGCGCCGGCGCAGCCGCGCCGAACCGGCGCAGCGCATTTTTGACACACACGATTTGCGGCTCTTCGCTTTGCGCATCAATCCACTCGCCATCGACGAGCGTCGCTGCAGCGTAAGGATTGCCGCTTTCCGGCGCGGGGGAAAGAATGGCGCGCATCGGCGGCCCTTGCAGGACGCGTCCACCCGGACGATAGTCCACCGTGAGCCGTATCGTATCCAGCGAAAGATCGCCTTTCAGAGCATCGCGACCTGCGCTTTCGCGCCACGCCTGCCAAGGCGTCGAAGCGCGTGCGGCGATTAGCGGCGCCTGGGCATCGTTGGTCGCGACAAGCGACGTCGTGAACACGACAGCGCCGGACGCGACCGCGATTCCCGCGACTGCGCAGAAAAACCGGGCCTTGGCGCGCCGGAGCGATTTTATGCAAAGCGAGAAAAGCATAGAGAATTTTTCGATTCTTCGATTGCGCTCGAGCATTCCATTTCAACACGGAGGCACGGAGAAACACGGAGAATTTTTCGATTGCATCAAGCCTCTGCTAAACTCTGTGCCTCTGCGCCTCTGTGTTAAAATGAAGTGCTTGGAGCGAGGCTTGAAAGCAATCGAAAAGCCCTCTTTACCGCTCTTGCATCTTCTCCACATAGCGCTGCGTGATTATAGCCGGGTCGCGAGGAGAGGCGAAGGTGTCTACAAGGCAGCCATCTTTCAAAAAACATATGCGGCCGGCGGTTTTCGCGACGATAGGGTCGTGGGTGACAAGGAGAATTGCGCAGCCGTATCGCTTGTTCACGGCCTCAAGCAAAGAACAGATTTGCTGCGAAGTTTCCATGTCGAGATTGCCCGTTGGCTCGTCGGCGAGGATCAACTTCGGCTGCATATACAATGCGCGCGCTATCGCGACGCGCTGCCTTTCACCGCCTGAAAGCTCGTCTGGACGGCGTTCGTGCTTGTCGCCAATCCCAAGCGCTTCCATCAATTCATGCGCTCTTTTCGTGTCGGGCTTTTGCAAATCAAGTCTTGCGCCAAGCACGACGTTTTCTTCTGCGGTGAACGATTCAACGAGATTGTGCGACTGGAAGACGAAACCGATGTTCCTGCGACGGAATACCGTTGAACGGGAATCGCTCAGACGGGAAACATTCGTCCCGGCCACAATGACATCTCCCGCGTCAGGGACGGTCAGGCCGGCGACGATATTCAGGAACGTCGACTTGCCGCTGCCGGACGGGCCCATCAGCGCGACGAACTCCCCCTTCGCCATCGAGAAAGTGAAGTTCCTCAGTGCTGGAATGCCAAATCGATCTCGGCCATACGAGAATGAAACCGACGAGGCTGCAAGAATATCGTTCATGAGAAAAGGCCGTTCTGTCAATTGCCGAGGGTCGTGGTCCAGTTTACGCCATACTCGGCCTGCTTGTATGTGTTGCCGGCGCAGTCGAGAACGCCTGCAAGTCGCGCGGAGGAAACAACACCCTGACCGCCCTTCTTGATTGCGAACACCGCGATATACTGGCGGTAGTTGCGTTTGTCGTAATAGGGGTTGTACGGCGCTTCGCCGAGGCCGAACTGGCTGCGGACGCATTCAGCGTTGCGCCCGATGCCGAAGCAGACAAGCTTGACAGACGAGAGGGCGGCAGATGCCGTAGCGGCCTGAAAATTCGAGTTTGTGTAGCCGAGTGAATAGCCGAAGTCGTCGTAGACAGATGAAGCCGGCTGAATGACGGCGACCGGCGTGCCGTTCGTCAAATCGACGGGATAGAATGCGCTGAGATCCGGGCGGAAGCCTGGTCCGCCGCCAAGTATCTTCCTGTGTCCGTCGGCGATGCTTGAATACGCAATGCCGTTTTCCGTGGCGACTGCGGTGCAAAAGCCGTTCCTAGCAGCGCCGGACGCCTGCTGCGTCGATGGATTGTGCATATAGTAATAGTTGATGCCGGCATTCTTGAGTAGCATGACGTCGTCATCGGTCAAATAGTATATGCCGAGCTGCTTGAAGAAGCCGGTGTTGCGCATTCCGAGATTTTGCGACTGGGCTTCGGCTAGAGAAGCGACGTTCCCGCTGCCCTGGCCGGCGGCGTTGTAAAGCGCGCCGAGGACTTTCCACGAGCCGTCGTAGATGCCAAGGCCCGAATGGACTGTTCGCGCGTCGCGGTCGCCAAATGAGTTTTCGCTCGTCGCCTCGCTCGTTACTTCCTCGCCATTCTCGTTGACCGTGGTGATGGATGAGGTCGTATACGTCTCACCCCAATCAAAAGTGCCGGCGGTACCGGTCCATCCGCCGCCGGATGTCACGTCTACAAGCGAATCGAACCCGCCGAAAAATCCCGCTTCACCCTGCTCCTTGCACAGCGTCTCATACGTCGCGAGGGCGGCATATGTGCGCTTGATATTGGCGAGATTGATCTTCTTTGCCTGAATTTCGCGAATGTTGCCGTAGCTGTGTATGCCGACAACAGTTACAAACGCGAGAATTGCGATGACAATGATAAGCTCGATGAGCGTAAAACCTTTTCGCATGACAAAACCAGTCCTTTCACAAGATTGAACGTCACTAAGAAGAAAAAGGTTCAAACGAATCGTGGGAATGTGGCGCGGCCTTACCAGAACGCCCATGACTTCGTCGCGACGACCTGAAGGCCGAGTATGAGATTCGTGACGCTATGGGCGATGATTGCGGCGCCAAGTCCTTTGCGCAAGGCAAGCATGCCGTAGACGGCGCCCGCCATCGCACCGGCCAAGATGCGATTGTGCTCGACGGCGAAAAGAGCCGTACACCAGAGAAAGGCGTTCCAGTCCATCTCCTTTTTCGAGTCGCCGCGAATCCAGTCATAGAGCCACGATCTGAAAAACAATTCCTCGGCGGCGGGGATGACGAATGCAGAACCCGCCAGCCGCGCTAGCATCAGCGGCCATCCACACACGGCCGGGTCGTACGGCGAAGGCGCCGATGTATCCAGCGAACCTAATATAAACCAACGGCGGTAGAATTCGAAATTCTCCGGCGCCACCCAAAGGGCCCACACAACGACGCCCGCCAATATTCCCCACGACCAGGCGGCCGCTCCGGGGAACCACTCGCGAGGGCGCTTCCACAGCGCGAACACCGCCCCAAGCGCGACGAGCGTCGCCGCTGAACGAATGGCATACGACGGCGCCGTGGAAGGCAGCGCCATCATAAGGACCATCCAAACTGCATAGGGGATGAAATGCATGGAACAGGGAACAGAGAACAGGGAACAGGGAAGAGGCGGACTTGTCCGGTTTTGCCGGGCGGCGCAGCGCGCCGCCCATTCAAATATCAAAGCATTTTGCGCATTGCGATTTCGGGACAGGTGAACGGATCGGTGTGCTTGGTGCAGTTTATGCAGCCCGTGTATAGTTTGTGCATGACTTTCGTCTTGGGGATCACCTCGAATCCAAGCGCTGAAAAGAACTCTGGCGCGAACGTCAAGGCGACGATTTCCCGCGGGCGGAAAACCGCACACCGCTCGACGACCGCATCGACAAGCGCCCTGCCAACGCCCTTCCTGCGAAATATGCTTTTCACGGCCAGAGATTGCACCTCGACCGTCGCCGCACCGGCATCGCCCAGTTCGGGATGAACCTGATAGGTCGCGCAACCGGCCATTTCGCCATCCGCCTCGGCGATGAAGAACCTGTCGATATTCTCGACGATATTCCCCATGGATCGCGATATCAGCTGATCGCGATTCAAATGCACGAGAGCGAAAATCTTCTCGGCATCTGCCAGCGTTGCATTGCGAATCATGGGGAAGAGAGAAGAGGGAAGAGGGACGAGGCGGGAGGGCCGCGTTTCAGCGCGGCCTGAGATATTCATTGATGCCGGCGGCTGCGGCGCGCCCTTCACCCATAGCGAGAATCACCGTCGCGGCACCAAGGACGATGTCGCCGCCGGCGAAAACGCCCGGCATCGTCGTCATGCGCGTAGTCTCGTCGACGAGGACGTGTCCCTTGCGGTCTACTTCGATTTCTGGCGTTGTCGCCGCGATAAGCGGGTTCGCGCCCGAGCCGACGGCCACGACTACGGTGTCGACAGGAAACTCGAATTCGCTGCCCGCAATCGCCACCGGGCTGCGTCGCCCGGATGCATCCGGCTCGCCGAGTTCGTACTTGAGGCACTCGATCGCACGGACCTTCCCCTGTTCGTCTCCAAGGATGCGCTTGGCGTTTTCAAGCGTGTGGAATATAACGCCTTCTTCCTTCGCATGGTGGACTTCTTCCACGCGAGCCGGCATTTCCTTCTCGGAACGGCGATAGATGAGATGAACCTCTTCAGCGCCAAGCCGAAGCGCCATGCGAGAAGCGTCCATTGCGACGTTTCCGCCACCCAGAACCGCGACCTTGCGGCCATGCCAGAACGGGGTGGCCGCCTTGTCTTCAAGGTACGCCTTCATCAAATTGGCGCGTGTGAGATACTCGTTTGCGGAGAATACGCCAATCAGGTTTTCTCCCTCGATATCCATGAACTTGGGGAGCCCTGCCCCAGTGCCAACGAAAATCGCATCGAATTCCTTCTTCATGTCGGCGAGCTTGCGCGTCTTGCCGACGACGAAATCGGTCACGATTTTGACACCCATCGCCTTGAGGCCTTCGATTTCCTTTTCGACGATTCGCTTTGGCAGACGGAACTCTGGAATGCCATAGACGAGCACGCCGCCTGTCTTGTGAAACGCCTCGAACATCGTCACCTCGTGACCGGCCCTCGCACAGTCGGCGGCGCAGGTCACGGACGCAGGGCCAGAACCAATCACCGCGACGCGCTTGCCGGTCGGGGCCGCGACTTCGGTCTTTTCCGGCTCGACGCTGTCCGCGCAATATCTCTCCACACGGCCGATTGCGACCGCCTTTGCAACGTCTTTGAACATCTTGCCGACGGTGCAAAACTTCTGGCACTGTCGCTCCTGTGGGCATACGCGGCCGCATACGGCAGGCAGAAGCGACGACTCGCGGATTATGGCGAGCGCCTTCTTGAAATCGCCTTCTGCAGCCGCCGCGAGGAAACCGGGGATGTTGATCTTGACAGGGCAGCCCTGCACGCAGGGTTTCGCCTGGCAGGCGAGGCAGCGGCTCGCTTCCTTCTTCGCCATCTCGGCCGTATAGCCGAGAGCGACTTCTTCCATGTTGTGTGCTCTTACGACAGGATCCTGCTGAGGCATCTCCTGCGGCGCAATCGCAAGTTTTTCTTTCGCTGTCATTTTAAAATTCCTTTCGTACGGGCTCAACCAAACAGCCCGCTCTTGCACTTGTGGGCGGCCTCCTCGTCCTTGAACGTCCCGAGGCGCTTGATGAAATTGTCGAAATCGACCTCATGCGCGTCGAACTCGGGACCGTCGACGCAGACGAATTTCGTCTTGCCGCCGACAGTCACGCGGCAACCTCCGCACATCCCAGTGCCGTCGATCATGATGGAGTTGAGCGAGGCGATGGTCTTCACGCCGAACGGCTTGGTGGCGAGCGCCGCGAATTTCATCATTACCGGAGGACCGACTATGACGACTTCATCCGGCTTTTCTTCCAAGGAGCAGAATTCCTTGAGCGGTTCGGTGACGAGCCCCTTGCGGCCGTAGGTCCCGTCGTCGGTGACAATGACAACTTCATCGCAAGCCTTGCGCATCTCGTCTTCCATGATGATCAAGTCTTTCGTGCGAGCGCCCATTATCGCAGTCACCCTGTTGCCGGCAGCCTTGAACGCCTGCGCAATCGGATGGCTGGGCGCGACGCCGATTCCGCCGCCAACGACTACGACCCAACCCTTGCGGCCGTCTTTAGAGTAGTTCGTGATGTCGGTAGGCTTGCCGAGCGGCCCGACGAGATCGGCGATTGAATCGCCCTCGTTGCAGAGAGAAAGTTGCTTAGTGGAAACGCCTACAGTCTGGAAAATGATATCGATCGTCCCGGCGAGAGGATCGGCGTCGGCGATTGTCAGGGGGATGCGTTCGCCCCATTCGGCGTCGGTGCGCAGTATTATGAACTGACCGGCCTTGCGTTCGCGCGCAATGAGCGGCGCCTCCAGCGTCATACGGAAGACGTTTTCCGAAAGCTGCGACTTCTTGAGTATCTTAGTCATATATCCTTCTTCTTCAGCCCATTTTGGCTTTGACGAGATATTATATCATTTGGAATGCATGCGGGTCAAGTGTGCAGCCATCCCCCAAAAGGTATGGAAAAGGGAAGAGGCGGGAGAGCCGCGCTTCAGCGCGGCCGCGAGGAAACATTCGCTTCTCGGACAGCCTTCGGCTTGGGAATATTCCTTGTCGTTAGGGCAATGTGGGCTGTTTCCTACTTCGGCAGCGCAGAAGCGGGGTCGGTCAGGCCGGGAATCGCGCCGCCGGCGATTTTCCAGAAGTAGAGGCTCGCGACGCTTCCAAACGGCGAAAGGCGGCGGCGATAGCGCTCGAACATCGCCTTCGTGATTTTCCGGTGACGGTAGAGCATGCGCATTCCGCGAAGTATGCCGAAATCGCGCGAACTCAGCACATCGGGTCGCTGCAGAGTGAAGAGAAGAATCATTTCGGCAGTCCACGGCCCTATGCCGCGCAACGCGGAGAGGCGTGAGACGACTTCTTCATCGCTCAACGTTGAAAGAGCAAAAACGTCGAATTCCTCGCTATCAACCTTGCGCGAGAAGTCGAGGATGTTTGCCGCCTTCTTCATTGACATTCCGCACTTCTGGATGCGCTCCGCCTCCAGCCGCACGATATTCGCGGGCGTCAATTCCCCCGCGAGCACGACGAGCCTGTTGAAGACGGTCTCGGCCGCCTTGCCGGAAATCTGCTGCGCGACGATGCTACCGACAACCGCCTTGAACACGTCGGTCTCGACTTGCCATTTTACAATGCCGATGCGGTCGATCGTCTCGCCGAGGCGTTTATCCCGCGCCTTTAGGCCTGCAATCTCTCTTGCGCCATATACGAAATATGTTGCCGCCATTGGACACCTCCTGGAGCTTCACGGCACGCTGATTCTGTCGATAATCCACTTGCCGTCCACTTTGGAGAGATGGGCGGAGAAGCCAACTTTCTCGCCGCCCTTCAGCGGCCAAGAACGATCCGTACCGCTCAAATCCGCTACGCCCCTGACATCCGCCGTCTGGCCGTCGATTGCGATGGCGAGATTTTTGAATTCAATATGGATCTTTTTCACAGTGGAGCGGAATGCCAACATTCCGCCAGAAATATTGTCGCGCAAACAGACGGAATCGACGCCATAGGCGGTAGCGACAATGGAACACCGCTCGGCAAAATGGCGGGCGAACGCCTGCGACTTGGCCGCGCTCTCCATGACGGTTTCGGCGCTTTCTCTCGCGACGGCGTTCTCAAGCGAATCGAACACGCGAGAGACCTGCGCCCTGTCGCTATGGGTATGGAGCCAAAACGCAACGACCGCAATAGCGAGGACGCTGTAGAACACGGCTTTTCGCATAGTCATGCGTGCAGGTCGAATACATACGGATTGCGCACATGCCTGTAGAGATGAAAACTCCATAAAGCCAGTGCGATAGCGACGAATGCCGTGAGGGGGAAAAGATCGTGGCATTCCTTCTCCCACAGCGGATTGGAAAGTTGGACGAGAGAGCCGATATGCGGTATGCGACCTATAAAGGAAGCGCCCTTCGCAATCAAGCGGCCCGGGATGATGAAATATGCCGGGAAGGCGGCGGTAATCGCCAAATATCGCCAATTGCGCTCTTTGGCGAAAGCGAAAATGCGGATGACAAACAGCGGCAGAACAAGCGTGTAGTCGTGGAGCGAGTGGTAGGAGACGAGCATGGTCAGCGAAAATGCCAGCAACATGGCGGTATCCGATATGCCGCGAGTTTTTCTTTCCTTCCAAAAGAGCCACACGATCGGGCACAAAGCAAATGCCTTCAAAACATGGTTCGCGACATCCGCTTTGAAAAAGCCCAGGTGGCAGGACGTAATGCCTGTTTGCCCGTAATGATTGACTCCGCCAGGCTGGAAAAGCGCCACGACCGCCTCGGAATACCCGCGATACACTTCCACCAAATCATTGCCGCAAAGCACTGGGGAAACCGACAGCACGACGAATATCGCGAAAGCCACGAAACATAATTTCCTGTGGCCCTTGAAAAACAGCAGCGGGGCGAAAACCGTCAAAACGCTGTATTTTGCCACGGCAATGAACGCAAACAAGACGGGGCGGAGACGGCGGAGGGACGGCAGCCAGAACATCCCGTACAGGCAAAACGCGAGCATCACTGGAATCTGCCCAATCCGCATTGTCTGCATTACGCACCACGTGGACATGATGAGCGATGCGCATATGGCGAAAATCAATTGGCGCAGACCGGGTCTGAATATGTCGCGCCAAGCATAGCCGCAGGCGCGGACGAGAGTCAGAGCGGCGACAAACCAGACTATCGCCACATTCAACACAATGTAGGAAATTTGAACGAAATTCCCCCACAGGCAACCGGGGAGCGCGAAGAAAAGCATCTGCCCCGGATATACAATCGGCACGTGTTCGCCAAACGGGAGTGTAAGCGCGTCGATGTTGGCCGGGAACGGATTTGCGCCCAAAAAGAGCGCCCGCGACACATCGCAATACGCGGCAAGGTCCAAAAGAAAAATGCCGTGCAACTTTAAAACGACGATTCTCGCCAAGGGGAGCGCAAGTACTATCGCGGCGGCGATTGCATATGCCGCGGAGCAAAGGCGCGAGCGCGGCGCCGTGGAATGCACACGGGCATTTTCAAAATCCAGTTTATCCATGGTCGGCAAATGGCAGATGGTGGACGGCCGGCGGGAAACCGTCACTTTTTATTTTTCGCTCTTATGCCGTGCAATAATTTCTGGTGCGGCAAAAGATGACAGCGCACTCCGAGCTTGTGAGGGAGAGGTATGCGCTTGCCTGCGATTGAAGCGACAAAATCTTCCAGCCTGTCTCTATGCACTTTTGCGAGCTTCAGGAATGCATCGCGTATTTCTCGAGGAGGAGGGGCGTTCTCTTTCCAATACTCGACGCCCTCGGCGACGCTCTCCGGCGTGTCGTTGGCGTGGTAGACGGAAAACTCCGGCAACAGAATGTCGCGGCCGCCCTTGTTTGCCGTATTCACGACAGGCCTGCCGCACAACGAATACTCGCCGCATGCGAACATCGCCCCTTCAAGGGCGGAAAGCGCCAATCCGCACGAGGCAAGGGAGATATGCCATGGAATCAGATACGATTTTATGTTGTCGTCGTATCTGGCGCGGGAGAGGGCTGCTATGACGGTCCTGTAATATTCCTCTTCCCGCCGCGAATGCGAACCGACGAGGTGGAGACTTTTGACATTTGCCGCCAGCGAATGACGTTTGAAAGGAGTGATACGGGCAATGTATATCGCATCGAAATCTCTCCGCTTCTCGTTGAACAACTGATATCGGCGAGGATCGAGAAATGCATTTTGCGAACAGAGCAGGCAGTCCCCGACCGTTTTCAACGGCGCCATCGAGGCTTCGTCGTTCGCCAGCAGCACAAACCGCGCATCGGGAAAGATGAGTCTGGCGTCTTTCATTTTCTCGCCCAGTTCGGCGAGATACTTTGGCTCGAAAACCGACCAGCCAAGTTGCAAGAGAATCGTAAGCCTTGCATCTTCCGACTGGTTCAGCGAACGCCTGAATTCTTGCAAGTTGCGCAGAAAATCCAAGTCGAACGCGACGATTATGCGCGGCGAGCGGCACAATTCATACGCCGGCAGATAATCGACGCTAAACATCTTTTCGATTATCCGGTATGCGGCGAACAGATTTTTCCGGGCCAACCGCGAGGGCTTACGCCTTCGGCCAGAACTCGTCGGTGAGCTTGGAGGGGATGCCCACTTCGCCACGGTCGAAGTTGTCCGCGAGAATCTTCCATCCGAGGTCGAGCGCTTCTTCGAGCGGGATGTTGACGGAGAGGTCCATCATGCCCTTCTCGAAATCGGCGCCATACTTCAGCAGCTTCTTGTCCCAGGCGGACATCTTGAAGCCCATGGACTGTTTCTCGATCGTCTCCTTGTACTGCGCGTAGAGTTTGATCATCGCGTCCATGATGGTGCGGTGGTCCTTGCGCGTATTCTTGTTGACCTGCTGTTTGAGACGCGAGAGCGAGCCGAAGGGTTCGATGCGGCCGTTGCGGAGGTAGAACTGGCCTTCGGTGATGTAGCCGGTGTTGTCGGGGACGGGGTGGGTGACGTCGTCGCCCGGCATGGTGGTTACGGCAAGGATCGTAATCGAGCCGGCGCCGTCGAAGTCTACCGCCTTCTCGTAGCGGGCGGCGAGCTGGGAGTAGAGGTCGCCGGGGTAGCCGCGGTTCGAAGGAATCTGCTCCATCGTGATGGCGATTTCCTTCATTGCGTCGGCGAAGCTCGTCATATCGGTAAGGAGGACGAGCACGTCCTTGCCGGAGAGCGCGAACTTTTCGGCGACGGCAAGGGAGACGTCAGGGACGAGCATGCACTCGACCGTCGGGTCGGCGGCGGTGTGGACGAACATGACGGTCTTCGCAAGCGCGCCGGACTTGTCGAGCGTGTTACGGAATTTGAGATACTCGTCGTACTTGAGGCCCATGCCGCCGATAATAATGACGTCGGAGTCCGCCTGGAGTGCGATGCGGGCGAGAAGTTCGTTGTACGGTTCGCCGGCGCGCGCGAAAATCGGGAGTTTTTGGGACTTGACGAGCGAATTGAAGAGGTCGATCATCGGGATGTTCGTCCTCACCATTTCATGAGGCATGACGCGCTTGGCGGGGTTGACGGAGGGCTGGCCGATAGGCGAAGGATCATCGTCGATGGCAGGACCGCCGTCGCGCGGCACGCCGGATCCCGTGAATGCGCGACCGAGCAGGGCTTCCGAAAACGGTACTTTCATCGTCTCGCCGAGGAAGCGAACGTTCGCCGACGTGTCGACACCGCGAGCACCTGCGAAAATTTGAAGCGTGACGTTCGGACCGTCAAGCTTGATGACCTGTGCGAGCGACGTGCCCGCGCGCGACTCGATTTCTGCAATCTCGTTGTATTTCACTCCCTCGGCGCGAAGCGTCGCAACGCTGCCGGAGAGTGCATCAATCTTGTGGTATACCTTGTTGTTGAACATATGGGACTCCCAAATTCCCTGCAATTATATCAAATTCTCCCGAATCGCGCAAGAGGGCCGATGCCAATGCAAGAGGGAAGAGGGAAGATCTTTTCGCCGCTTCGCGGCTCTTCCCTCTTCCCTGACTTTTCAACATTTTGAAGAAAAATTTCCAGCCGGAACAGAGCCTCTGCCTGTTTCGCGGGCAGTCGCCGTTGCAAAGCGCAATATATTCGCACTCCCTGCACGCGGCGGGGAGACAGCCCGTTTTGGCTGCGGCGAAAGCGGCATAGACCGGGCTCTCCACAAGTTCTTCCCAGGTATTATCCATCACATTGCCAAGCATGAGATCGTCGCGAACGAAGAAGTCGCAAGGATAGACGGAGCCATCATGTTCGACGACGAGATAATGCCGGCAATCACGGGCAAACGAGCATTGCGCACTGCGTCCTGTCGCCAACGCCGAAGCGATAGATTCGAAAAGACGGATGAAGACTTTGCCTGCATCGTGTTTCGACCATTCATCGTAGAGGCCGATCAAGAACCGGCCCCACTCCTCGCCTGTGACGGCAAGCGTCTCGTCCGGGCCGGTGCATTCGATGTACTGGTGGAAGCGTGTTTTGAAATTGTCGCGAAGGAAGCGATACAACGCGGCCGGCTGCGCGACATTCGTTTTGGATACGACGGTCAGGAGATTATAGTCTGCGCCAAAGCGCTCGAGGTGTTCAATCCCGCGAACGACGTCCTCGAAAGAATTCTGGCGGTTGACATTGTGGACGGGGGCCGGGCCATCGAGAGATACGCCGACGAGCCATCCGCCTTCGGCCAAACGGGCGGCGATGTTTGAATCGATCAGCGTGGCGTTCGTCTGGATGGATTTCGAGAAAGGGAAGGATTCCGTTGCATCGAACAACTCGCCATACAAGAGAGGTTCGCCGCCTTGAAACGCAACCGACTTTTGCGCGAACGGTAGCGCGGCATACGACGAAAGCGTACGTTCAAGCACCTCGGCCGACATCCTCCCGCCAGCATGCGACTTATAAAAGCAGTAGCGGCAATCGAGATTGCACGCCCCGCCGACCGGTTTCACAAGCAAGGAGAATGGTTGCATGAGAGATAGCGAGATTTGCGATTTGCGATTTTTCGATTTTCGATTTTCGATTTACGATTTTCGATTTGCGATTTCCCAATTTATTGTGCTGGCCAGAGTTTTCGTCAGTATTTTTATCGCAGAGACGCAGAGGCGCAGAGCACGAAAAAGCCTAATAGACTCTGCGTTCTTCGCGTCTCTGCGTCTCTGCGATAAACACTGCCCTTATTCAAGTCCACCGCAATAACAAACGGATTTGCTCAGGCCTGACGGCCTTCGCGAAAAGAGTGAGCGCCGCTAGGCGCGGACAAATCCGTGTGTCAATCAATCGTAAATCGCAAATCGAAAAATCGTAAATCGTAAATCCTACTTTCTGCGCAGACGGAAGAATTCTTTGAGCACGTCCACACATGGTTCTTCGAGAACGCCCTGGACGATGCGAGGATGGTGATTGATGCCCGGATGGCGGAAAATGTCGAACACTGTCGAGCCGCCGCGCTTCGGGTCGCTTGCGCCCCACACGACGACCGGCACGCGGGCGAGGACAATTGCCCCGGCACACATCGGGCAAGGCTCTTTCGTGACATAGAGCCGCGTATTCAATAGCCGCCAGTTGCCGCGAATCTGAAAGGCGGAGGAAAGCGCGAGCATCTCGGCGTGGGCGGTGGCGTCGACGAGTCCCTCGGTTTGATTGTGGGCGCGTCCGAGTATGCGAACGGACGAAGGCGACGCATTCTCGTCCGCCGGTTCCTCGACAATAACGCACCCCGTGGGTGTCTCGCCGTCTGAGGCCGCCTTTTCGGCCTCGCGAAGCGCCATGCGCATGAAAAATTCATCGAAAGCGGTCATAGCGTCACCACTCATAGTCAATAGTGCCGCCGTCGCGGGTGCGAAGGCCGCGGATGCGCCCATGACGCCACGCTTTGGGGATCGCGGGCAAGCGGCGGACTACGATGTTGCCGTTTTCATCGCGTTCATGGCTCTGGACGAGCATTTCGCAGACGGCCGCGACAATGCCGAAGTTCCCGTCGATCTGAAAAGGCGGATGCGTGGCGAGGCGGTTAGGGAGGATATTGTATTTGAGCATTTGCTCCAGCATCGCGAGAGCCTTGTCGCCATCGCCGAGGCGGGCCCAAAGCGCGGCGCGCCAGGGCCAGGTCCAGGAGCGGCGGGAGTCGCGCGTGGTGGCGCGGCCGGCGAGAGAAACGGCTGCGGCTCTGGCGAGGGCCGGCGTTGCCGCGCGGGTGATCGTAGTGCCCGGATAGACGGCAAAGAGGTGCGACGTATGGCGATGGTCGTCGCCTTGCACATCAATGTCTTCGCGCCATTCCTGGAGCTGCCCCCACCGACCGATTTTATCACGCCCGAGATTGGCGAGGACGTACGCGGCGGACGAGCCGTACTCTTTTTCGCCCAGTATCGCCGACGCTTCCACGATATCGGTCAGCAGCTCGGCGACAATCTGCTGGTCGTGCGCAACGCCGTGCGCGACCGGGCCGTGCTCAGGGCTCCAGCCGTTGCGGACGAGGAATTTGCCGTCTTCATCCTTTATAAAATGACCGAACAGGAAATCTGCAGCCTGTTTCATCGCTGGCCATGCGATGTTGCGGAGATACTCCTCGTCGCGGATGAAGAGATAATGATCGTACATTATCGTCGCCATCCACGGCGCCCCCGCGATGTTCCACCTCCATCCGCCGCCGCCGAAAGCATTGAGGGACGTTCTGTAGGCGACGCCCTTCGCGCCGGGGAAGGCGAGCATCGTCTCCTTCCACGCCGTACGATTTGCGGCAGGCAGCCAGGACGCGACGGGCTCGAACATCTCCGGCAAGTTCGCGGTGTCGACGGCCCAGTAGTTCATCTGGAGGTTGATATTCGTATGATAGTCGCTGTGCCACGCCGGAGAATTGGTCTGGCACCAAATCCCCTGAAGATTCGCGGGAAGAGTGCCAGGGCGCGAAGAAGAAATCAGCAAATACCGGCCAAAATTGAAAAGACGGACGATCTCCTGGGTTTTCGCATCGCCTTCAATTTCAAGATGGACGCGGTCGTAGAAGCGGCTGTAGTCGGCGATATGCTCGCGCATAAGTTCGTCAAAGTCGGCATGGAACGGCTCGGCGTAGGGCTCGCAAGGCTGACCGAGCCCGAAGTCGGCTCGTTTCAAATCATACGATGTTTTCGCCCGCAGATAGACTACGACCTCCGGTTTTTCCTGCGAAATATACACGTCGGCCCGGGCGGTGTACGCAAGGTCGTTCGGCAACTTGCCGGAGAAAACAAGCGAGCCTTCGCCGGTCATTCGCGTCACCTCGTCATGGGTGCCGGAGAGGGTGACCTTGCAGCCGAAATCTTTGTCGGCGGTAAAGCGCATCGCAAGAACGTTCGCCGGAGCGGAGACGAACATTTCCCGCTTGACACCTGTAAATGTGACAGTCTGGACGGCGGTCTTGAGATCGAGGACGCGCTTGTAGGAAGAGATGACGTTCGTCGGCGTATAGTCGAACTCGACTGCGAGCACGCCGAAATTCTGGTAGTCGCCGACCGTCTTGTCCGTCGCTGCGCTGGAGAGCGTTTCGCTCGCGCCGGAGAGGTTCTCGCCGCCTGTCCAAAGAGAGTCGACGTTGAACTGCACCTCCTCGCGCATGATACCGCCGGTGGGCATGGCGCCGAGCGAACCGTTGCCAAGAGGCAGGCGCTCGGCCTCCCACGCTTTGGCGGACTCGCGCGCCGGAGTCCAGAACACAATTTCGTCGTTGTATGGTGCGGCGAAGACGCCCAGCGTCAAAAACGCCGCAGCAATCGCCGCCAAAAAGTTGCAGTCGAATTTCAGTAGCATACAACCACCCTATCTTCCTTATCTTGCGAAGAACTTCCAATCCCTTATGCGACCGACAGGCTTGTTCTGGCGAGGCGTGTAGCGGAAGCCGCACACCTCGACCTTCTCCTGTGAATAGAACTCAATCCAGTGAGGGAGCGTCCGCGAAGACGTGACCCAGCAAGCCTCGACCTGGCCGTCGATTGCATTCTCGGCTACGCCATCTTCGCGGATCTCCTCTTCGGAATCGACGCCGGAGATGGTGAGATCAAGCGACGTAATGGGGTTGCCGTCCTTGTCAAGGAAATCAAACTCGGAAATGGAAGCAAGTTTCTTCGGGTCGTAGGTTGTCAGCGCCTGCAGCGTGAAGAAGTGGCCGCGGACGGGTTCCTTGAACATGACGACCTGGGCGGAATCGTCCGGCGGGAACGTGCCGGATGCAATCTCGACACCGCCGACGAATTCGCGCGTCCAGCGATCTTTACGATTGAAGTCGGTTTCAAGATTGAGAACGTCGAGAATGGGATGATCGAGAAAATCCACGGACATCTTTCCGCGGGGTCCGAAGAAATCCAGGACGAGGATGTCGTTTCTGCCGCGATGCAGCCAGCAACCGGGGACGAACAACGTCTGCTGCGGACCGATGGACCAGAATCTACCAAGGTTGTGCCCATTGACCCAGACAATGCCCTTCGTCCAGCCACTCATGTCGAGCCACGTATCTGCGGGGTTTTTGTCGTCTATTGCCAGAACACCGGCGAAGAGATTCGGCGAATCGGGATTGTCATCATAGGAATAAGCATCCTCGAATTTCATCAGATCGCCGAGGTCGAAATACTGGAAATCGGGGTCGAGCGGCATCAGACGGGCTGTCCAACCGGTAATTAGAGTGCGGTCGAGTTTGACCGGACCGTTGAGGCCTTTACGGTCTTCCATGCCGGTCGATGAATTTATGCGGCCCATCGCTTCGACGAGAATCTGGAGTTTGCGCTTCTTGCCGTCGCGGCTGCGGTAGATGCGAATCTTGTTGCCGATATGCCGGCGATCGAGCGTGCCGATGCGAACGCCGTCGAGGAATACGTAGCCGAAGTCGTGGATGTCGCCGACACGCAAAATGCCGCCCGCATTGGGGTCGAGCTCCGTTTCGTAGCTGACAAGGCCGAAACCTTGATCCATCTTTTCCATAAAGACGGGGCTCTCGAGTTTGACGTCGCGAGTGATGAGAGCATCGACTGAAGCGAGGCGCTGTAGATCTACGCGGCCATAGCCCTTCACCGGGATCGGCTCAGGCAAATCAGGAATGGATTCCCCCTCGTTCAAATATTTCGCGGCGCGCTCGCGATACTTCATGAAAGAAGGATTTGCGACGCCCTGCTCGCTGATTGGCGCTTCGTAGTCGTAGCTCGTCACATTGGGGACGAACGGATTGCGGCATCCGGTCCAGCCGCCGAACGACGTGCCTCCATGAGCCATGTAGAGAGAAAACGAGACCTTGTGCTCAAACATCCAATCGATCGGGCCGAAAAACTCCTCATCGGTCTTTGCATAGTGGTGCGCCTGGCCCCATGTGTCGAACCATGCGGGATAGTACTCGGCGCACATGAGCGGGCCGTGCGGCTGCCACTTGCGAATGATTTCAAAACGCTGGCGAGGTTCGGCGCCGAAATTTGCAGCCTGGAAGAGTTCCGGCACGAATCCGTTCTGGATTACGCGCGGCGGATTGCAGGCGTAGAGTGGAATCTCGAAACCGGCATCGAGAGTAGCCTGGCGCAGCGCCTTTATGTACTCGACGTCGTTGCCGTGGAGCCCGTATTCGTTTTCTACCTGGACCATCAGAATCGGTCCGCCTTTGGTAATCTGCAGGGGGCCGAGAACGCGGCCGACTTCGGCGATCCACTTCTTTGCGGGCTCAAGCCATTTTGGATCGGAAGAACGCATGGAAATCTTGTCGTCCTTCAACAGCCACCATGGCGCGCCGCCGCCTTCCCACTCCGCGCACGCATAGGGACCTGGACGCAAAATCACCCAAAGCCCCTCTTCCTGCGCCATGCGGCAGAAAGCCGCCGCGTCGGCCTGGCGCTGCCAATAATACGTCCCCGGCGCGCGCTCGTGAAAATTCCAGAACATGTAGCATCCAACGGCGTTGCACCCCATCGCTCGCAACATTTTGAGACGGTGGCGCCAGTATTCCCGCGGGATGCGCGCATAGTGCACTTCGCCGCAACGGATTACGAACGGCTTGCCGTCCAGAAGGAATGCGTCCTTCTCCATAGAAATTTCGAACGTATGGGCGGGTGCCGGCGCCGCCTCGTCGACGGCGAAAACGGCCGTAAATGCGGACAACGCGGCAATGAACAGTATCTTTTTCATGCTGGTTCGGTGTTTGTCAGAAGTCCGAGGAATCGCAAACGAGCGACTCCATGATATAATCCTTGCGCTCGGGCGTGTTGGAACCCATGTAGAACTTGATTGTCTTTTCGACGTCGGTATCGTCGGAGCACGTAACTGGAGTGAGGCGCATGTCCGGGCCGATGAAGTCTTTGAATTCTTTCGCATTCAATTCGCCAAGACCTTTGAACCGCGTCGTCTCGCAACCGCGTCCGCATTTCGCCTGCGCCTTGATTTTCTCCTCCTCAGAGAAGCAGTAATACTGCTCCTTCTTGTTCCTGACACGGAAGAGAGGCGTCTCGAGAATGAAGACGCGTCCGTCGGTGATGAGCTGGCGGAAGAAGCGCATAAAGAACGTAGTGAGCAGCATGCGAATGTGAAGCCCGTCGACATCGGCATCTGTCGCAAAGATGATTTTCGAATACCGGAGGTGTTCAAGCGTGTCTTCGATATCGAGAGTCTTGATTAGATTGAAGAATTCCTCGTTCTTGTAGAGGACATCCTTGTTGAGCCCGCACGTATTGAGGCACTTGCCGCGAAGGAAGAAGACGGCCTGGTTCATGGCGTCGCGGGCGTTGCCGAGAGTGCCGCCGGCGGATTTGCCTTCGGTGAGGAAAATCATCGTCTCGTCGCCTTCGGGCTTGCCGGTCTTCTTGTTGAGTTTGTCGAGTTTAAGGTGGTTCTTGCAATCCTTCAACTGCGGGACGCGGACGGAGACGGCCTGCGAGCGCTCCCGGGCCTGCTTCTTGATGGTGTTGAGCTGCGAGCGTATCTTGCCGGTCTCCTCGATCTTTGCGATGAGCCTTTCGGTCTCTGAAGGCGAACGATGGAGGACGGCCTCGATTTCCTTCTTCATCTCGGCGACGAGTTCGGCCCGGATGTCGTTCATCACGAACTTGATTTTCGTCTGTCCCTCGAAGACAGGATTCATTATGCGGATGCTCACGGCGCCGATGAGGCCGTCGCGGATGTCGTCGCCGTCGAATTTCTTTTTCGCGTCGTAGTCGTTGAGCGCTTTGGTGAGGGCTTCCTTGAATGCGGTGAGGTGCGTGCCGCCGTCGGTCGTATACTGGCCGTTCACGAAGGAGTGATACTCCTCGCCGAAACGGTTGGTGTGGGTGAAGATGATTTCGAGCGTCTTCGTCTTTATGTGGAACGGGGTGTAAAGCTTCTCGAATTGCGCTTCGTCGGAGATGAGATCGGCGAGACCCCTTTCAGAACAAATCGTCTGGCCGTTGAGAACGATCGTCAGTCCGGCGTTGACGTAGCAATACATCTTCATCCGGCGCAGGACATGTTCCTCGCGAATCTTGAAATTCTTGAGAATCGTAGGGTCGGGCTTGTAGCGGATGAACGTGCCGTTTGGTTCGCGCTTTTCGCACTTGCCGCGTTTCTGCGATTTGAGGCGTCCTTCTTTGAAGAACGCTTCGGAGTATTCGCCGTTGCGGAATGAGCGGACTTCGAAGAACTCTGAAAGCGCGTTCACTGCCTTAGTGCCGACGCCGTTCATGCCGGCCGAGAACTGGAAATTCTTGTTGTCGAATTTACCGCCCGTATTCATCTGCGAAACGCAGTCTACAACCTTTTCCAGCGGAATGCCGCGGCCGTAGTCGCGCACGCTCGTCTCGCCGGTAAGGTAGTTCACGGTGACGTCGATTTTCTTGCCGTTGCCCATGACGAATTCATCGATTGAGTTGTCGATGACTTCCTTCATTAGAATGTAGACGCAGTCGTGGTACATCGCGCCGGTACCCGGCTCGCCAACATACATGCCGGGCCGCAGGCGAATATGCTCTACGGGGTCGAGATGCTTGATATCGTCGGCTGAATAGTCGTTCGAGGCCATATAGAAAAGTTGAAAAGTTGAAAGGTTCAGCGGTTTTTGAATGCTTGGTAATAGCGTTCTGCGAGGGCATGCTGGGATGCGCGGTCGAAGTGGTGGCGGTCTTGATTATTTAGTCCTTCACTCGTGGCGAGGCCGGAATCGGGAATGATCTCGGCCGCCTTGCGGATTGCAGGATTGATTTTTGCGGCGTGGTCGCCGTCGCCTCGCTTCCAGCGGCCGATTTCACCCAGTATGAAAGGAATCGCATCGTCGCCCAATTCTTTTCGAAACGCTTCGGCTATGGATTTGACGCGCCCGGGATACGTCTTCATCAATGCGTCCGCATCATACTTTGCGGCATCGGTCTCGCCCTGGTGCCACAAGATGGCGATAAACTTACCGTTGGCGGCGGCGAGGCGCGCTCTTTCGAGCGCCTTGGCATAGTTGGCGCCAGGCCCGTTCTGGCCGTCAGGGAGCCATGTGGCGACGGCAGAACCGCCGACCGCGCATGGCACGACGCCAACCGTCTCGCCCGGATGGTCGGCGAGATACAGTTTCACAAAATCGTCGACGGGCCCGACGGCGGCGTACGCGCGGTCGTAATGATATGGCGACCTTGCCGCGACCCACTTGCCGTCGCGATTGAGTTTATACGCATTGGGGACGATTTCGCGGTCGGCGGCGGTCATCTTGCCGCGGCCCGCCATGTTCGACTGGCCGATGCAGAGAATGAGCTTCATATCCTTCGGCGCATCGACAGGATGCTCGGCCGGATCGATAGCCAGCTCCCCGCCCGATTCATATTTCTTTATATCGTCGGCCGTGGAGAGCGTCTTTGCGGCGCCGGACATGGCGGCGCAAAACGCGAATACAGATAAAATGAATGCCCTCATATTCAAATCTCGACCGTGCACCAGCCGACCCGTCATTCCTTCTCGACTATTCTCACGTCTTTGAATACGACTCCGTTGAAGAGCCTTTCGTGGCGGCTGGGGTCCGCAGTCTTGATGTCGAGGTTTTCAAACGTGAAGTCGGCGAGGTCCATGTAACGCCTGTCGCTGTTGGTGCGGAAGAACGTCTTGCATTCGACATTGCAATTCTTCATTGCGACGTTCCGCGCATAACTCATCAGTTCTTCGTGCGTGCGGCCTTCATAGTCTGCAAACTGCGCCCACGGCGAGCACATGAGGAAAGCGTTCCTCACCTTGCCGTTTACATTTTCGACGCGGATGTTCTCGTAATGCTGCGGAGTATCGACGCGCATCTTGAGATTGAGAAGGTTTGAACAGCCCTCGACCGTGGAATTGCGGAAGATAACGTTCGACGTCCTGACGTTTTCGCTGCCAAGCGTGAGAGCCGTGTGCGTACCGGTGGAGGCGACGAGCCCCTCGACGAGGATGCGGTTGTTTTCGCCGTTGCCCGGGAAGCGGTTGAAATCGTCGGCGAAGGCGCCCTTGCCGCCCTTGAGGCACACTCCGTCGTCATTGTTCGATATCCAGCAGTTGCGCACGACGACGTCGTTGCATACGTCAAGGTCGATGCCGTCGGTGGAGGGCCCTTTGACGTGGTCGGGCTTGGAAAGCGCGTAGAAGCGGCAATCGAGTATCTTGAGGAAGTCGCAGCGGTGGAAGTGGGTGGTCCAGAACATCGAGTTCTGGAAGTTCACGTCTTCGATGCGGACGTTCTTCGAGTTGGATACGAACAGCACGCGCGGGCGCTGCTCGTCCTTGTTCGTGCACTTGTTCCATTTGCGCCGCAGCCAAAACGCCTTCCACGCCCTGAGGCCGTTGCCGTCGATCGAACCGCCGCCCGTGATGGTGAAACCGTCGCATTTGTCCGCATTGACGACGGCCGGGAAGTAGAGGCATGTCTGCCCTTCTATGCGCGTTTCAACGACCGGGTAGTCGGAAACATCGTCAGAGCCCTGCAGGACCGCACCTGGCATGAGGCGGAGATTCACGCCCGGCTTGAAGAACAACGCGCCAGTTTTGAAAATACCGGGCGTGATGACAACCGTACCGCCGCCTTCGCTCGCGGCCTTGTCGATTACCGCCTGTATTTCGCGTGTCCGCACGACGCCCTCGCCTGGATAGATGCCGTTGTCGACAAGGCGAAACTCCCTATCGTCCTGCGCGAGAGGCTCGTCTGCGAGGAACCACGAGTCGATTGGCGAACCATCGGGCCACAATTGCGCTTCGCCGTCGGCGAATGCATGAAACGCTGCAATGGCGAACAGGAAAATCAAGAACCTATAAATGTTTTTCATTGCTATTAGTATAACATATTTACCTGGTCCTTTCAAGTGGTTGCCGCTTCCTCATCAGTGCAACAGCATCCCCAGAAGACACAAATGTGGAAATGTGGAAATGTCGTGCACCTGTCGCGCCAGTCTCGCTAGGCATTTCCACATTTTCACATTTCCACACTTCCACATTTCTACCCTTCCTCGTCGTCGTCAATTACGCGGAAAAGTTCTTCGGACGTGACGGAACGTCCCTTGTTGCGCAGGACGAGGATGCGGCTAATGAGCGCGGACTCGAAATCGGTAAGGCGAACACCATCCTTGCGATCTTCCAGAATCCGGAGCAAGTCGGCCATGGTAACCTTGTCGCGCGGCGCCGCGCGCGGCAGGAAAAGAGAAATAAGGCGCGTCATCAAACCGCCTGCCGGGCCGAATATCGAATTGAACACCTTGTAGAAGCGCGAAGCGGGAAGCATGCGATGGAGCGGCCGCGCCGAACACAGGAGTTTGGGCAGGAACTCGCAGAGATAAAGCATCACCAGCGCGGCGGCGAAGCTCCACAAAGCCTTGGCGACGGCGCTGCCGGGGAAAAGGCGGGCGCACAACGCCGCCGATGCGCTTGAAAACGTCACTGCGGCGAGGTTGTTGCCAATCAGCAGAGAAGTCATCGTCCGCGGCAACTCTGCAAGCGCCGATGAAAGTATCTTCGCCGTCTTGCTGCCTTCGCGCGCCAAATGAAGCACCCTGCCGCGACTGAGCGAAAGAAAGCCCGTCTCCGCCCCGGCGCAAAATGCCGCAAGAGCTCCAGCTGCCATCATGAGAACGAATAGAAGAAAGGATATCATATCGCGACTAAATCCCCAGTTCCTCTTCTTCCGTCTTTTCCACGGCCTCGTCGGTTTCCGCGAGAAGTTCTTCGTCGGAATCGGTCGCAGGGCGCTTCTCGACAGTGAGCTCGACGAGCGTGACACGGCGGCCTTTGCGCTTTTTGACCGTAGCGCAACAGCCATCGGCCCTGATTTCCTGCCCGATATGGGCGATTCGTTCTGCGTGGAATGCGACCCAACCGGCAAGGCGGTCGGCATCCTCGGCTTCAAGTTCGATATCGAGCGTCCTGTTGATCTCTTCGAGACTCGCGCGAGCGTCGATCAGCCACGTGTTCGCTGAAACACGTTTTATGAGCGGCTCGCTCATTGTGCCGCCGTCGAAGAAAACGCCAGGGCCTAAAATCAATTCCATGATATCGTTCGGCGCGATCAAACCGGCCGTGCCGCCATACTCGTCGAGAACGATCGCCAGAGGTTTTTTGCTTTTGCGGAAGGTGACGAGAAGATCATCGAGAGTTACTTGCTCAGGGACGAAAAGCGCGTCTTCGATTTTGCCGGTGTCGCGGTCGATGACACCTTCGATGTTATCGCGGGAACGGCGGTATACGGGCAGATAACGATGCCTGGCGCCGGCGAGAATCTGCTGGCGGACGGAGTCGGGATTGTCGGAGTCAAGCCCTTCCATATCGACACGCGGCGTCATTTCATCATTGGCGTGGAGTTCGCTCAACCGCAAAACGCCCTCTATCATTTCCGCATCGCCAGGCGAAAATTCGCCGCGTTCCGATGCTCCTTCGAGGACTGATACGAGTTCCGCGTCAGAGAGCGCCCGCCGTTCGCGATCGACCGCCTTGCCAAGCTTCGCCGACGAGAACCGGAACAACACATTGAACGGCAGAAGAACCCGCCTCCAGAAAAGGACGAACAATGCGCTAGGGCCGACAAGCCTCTCCTGGCAGCGCAGTGCAACCTGCTTTGGCGTTATTTCGCCGAAAAGAAGCAGCGCGAGCGTTGTCGCCGGCACAGACAGCGCCCCGCCCCATTTCGGGAAATACGAAGTGAAAATGATATAGCCGATGGTGGCTACCGCAAAATTCACGAGAGTATTGCCCACAAGCAGCGTCGCAAGACACTCGGCTGGTGCATCTAGGCAGCGCGACACTCTTTCATCCGTCTTGGCGTCGCGCGCTCTAAGTCGCTCCCGTTGCGTCGGGGAAAGGGAAAAAAGCAAAGTCTCCGCCCCGGAGAAGCACGCCGAAAGCAATAACAACACGAACTCTGCAGCAACCAGGAACACCGCCAGTTCCCTCAGAAATGTTTGACGCGCGGGGAGAATCCCTGTGCTTCTTCAGGCGTGAAACTGGCGAATGCCATGACAATGAGCCTATCGCCTACCTTACCCTTGTGAGCGGCGGCACCGTTCAGACAGCAAACGTGGCTGCCGCGTTCGCCGCATATTGCATACGTTTCGAAGCGATTGCCGTTCTCGACGTCCGCAACCAGTATCTTTTCGTAGGGGACGATTCCAACCGCCTCCATATCATCGGGATCGAGAGAAAGTGAACCCTCGTAATCAAGGCAACTCTCGGTCACCTTGATTCGATGAAGCTTGGATTTGAGCAATGTCAACAACATAGAAGAGCGAATTTCCCGGAATTACTGTTCGACCATCTTTGCCGTGACGGTGATGGACTTGGGGCCTTTGCCTCCGCCCGCTTCGAACATGATGTCAGTCATGATGCGCTCCATTTCCGCGCGAAGGCCTCTTGCGCCAGTCTTTCGGGCAATGGCCGCCTTGGCGAGGGCGCGCAACGCCTCCGGCTCGAATTCAAGCTTGACGCCGTCCATCGAGAGGAGCTTTTTGTACTGTTTCACGAGCGCATTCTTCGGCTCGGTCAGAACATGGACGAGATCGTCTTCAGTGAGTTCCGCCATCGTGGTGATGACAGGAAGGCGTCCGGTGAATTCAGGGATGAGCCCGAACTTGACAAGGTCTTCGGGACGGACATCGCCAAACGCGCCGGGACTAGGCTTCTTCGTCTCCCCTGCGTCCTTGGATGCATCATCTTCGCCACCAAAGCCGATGGCCTTTTTGCCGGTCCGTTCTCCGACGATTTTATCGAGGCCGACGAACGCGCCGCCACAGATGAAGAGGATGTTGGAAGTATCGATTTCGATATACTCCTGGTCGGGATGTTTGCGACCGCCCTTCGGCGGTATGCGACAAGTCGTGCCTTCGAGAATCTTGAGAAGCGCCTGCTGGACGCCTTCTCCAGATACGTCGCGCGTGATCGAGACATTGTCGGTCTTTGAAGCGATCTTGTCGATTTCGTCGACGTAGATAATGCCGCGTTTTGCAAGCTCTATATCGCCGTTTGCGTTCTGGAGAAGATAGCGAACGAGATTCTCGACATCCTCGCCGACGTAGCCGGCCTGAGTCAGCACCGTCGCGTCGCCAATTGCGAACGGCACGCCCAGGACGCGCGCGAGGGCTCTTGCCATGAGCGTCTTGCCCGTTCCCGTGGGGCCGATGAGGAGAATGTTCGATTTCTCGATTTCCACATCGTCGAATTCTCCGCCCTTGCCCTGCTCCGCAGCCTCCAGGCGGCGGTAGTGGTTGTGGACGGCGACGGAGAGAACCTTCTTGGTCTCGTCGTGGCCGATCACATACCGATCGAGAAATTCCTTGATTTCGCGGGGCGAAGGAGTCTTGCCGATGGGGGCTGGAGCCTTGCGCCCCGCCGTCTTTCTGCCGGGGTCGACTTCGCTCCGGGTCAAGATATGCGCCAGCGTCGCTGCGCAATCGGTGCAGACAAAACCGCTGCGGCCGGCGAAAGCCTCTGTAGGCGGCACTATGTTGCCGCAAAGTGCGCACTCGACGCCGTCGCTTCTTTTCGTCTTTTTCATTCAACCACCTTGTCGATGAGCCCCCAGGCCTTGGCTTCTTCCGCGCTCATGAAATTGTCGCGGTCGGTATCCTTGACGACTTCATCGAAGGTCTTGCCGGAATGCTTCGCGAGTATCTTGTTAAGGACGTCCTTGAGACGGAGAATCTCGCGCGCAGTAATCTCGATGTCGCTCGCCTGACCCTCCGCGCCGCCAAGCGGCTGGTGGATCATGATGCGCGCATTTGGCAGAGCATGACGCTTGCCGGCGGTGCCGGCTGCGAGGAGCACCGCGCCCATCGACGCCGCCTGGCCGATGCAATACGTCGCAACAGGGCATTTGACAAACTGCATCGTATCGTAAATCGCAAGCCCTGCCGTGACGCTGCCGCCAGGCGAGTTGACATACACCGATATCTCTTTCTTCGCGTCCTGAGCCTGCAGAAACAGCAACTGCGCACAGACGGCATTGGCCATCTCGTCCGTCACCTGGCCGGAAATGAAAACAATCCGGTCGAGGAGCAAACGCGAATAGATATCGTAAGTGCGCTCGCCGCGAGCGCTCTGCTCGACGACATACGGAACCATGTATGCGTTCATGGGGATGAATTCTGAAGAACCTGTCACTGGGCGAGGATGAAGTCGATGACTGTCTGAACCACATTGTCACCCTCAAGCTTTTCCGCTTCGGCTATCTTGCGGCAAATCGAGAAGAGACGAGTGTTCTTCACGGCCTGCTCCGACACCTTTTCATAAACGCCGTCGCGCTCCATCGCGGCCTTGAGTTCTTCCTCGCTCTTGAAATGCTGCGCATAATTCTGGGCGACATGCTGTGCGATATTGTTCAAAAAGCGGGATTGAAGCGATGCGGGGACGGGAAACTCCTGATCCTTGAGCAAAGCCTGGGCGGCTTCCTCGCGGCGGTTGGCTTCCGCTGTTTGCGTCGCGTGCTCAAGCATATCCTTCGAAATCTTTTCCTTGAGCGCGTCCATGCTCCCGGCTTTCATCGCTTCAAGCACCTTCGCATCGTCGGCCGCGACAAGCCTGCGGAAACCCTTGACCGTCAGCGTGTAAACGCCGGTCTTGCCCTTGAGGGCGTCCGGGACCGTTTCGCCGAACTCGACCGCAACGCCCTTCTTGGTCTCGCCGACCTTCATCCCG
>DFGB01000010.1:0-16779 GCA_002371135.1 Verrucomicrobia bacterium UBA3761
CCTTTACGGCGGGGATTCTTATACCTATATGCCCTTTGGGCAGAGAGTGTCGAAATATCTCCAAGCAGGCTGATTTCCACGGGAATTCAGTTGCTCTGAGACAAGCACTCCCATTGGACCTGCGCCGCATTGCACGCCACAGATCCTCTGGCAACGGGCTTGCCATCGGCAAAAACCGATGTGCATATTCACCAATATTTTCCTACGCCTCGGCGGCGATTCTCATGCACACCTCGTTGCATTCGGATTCACTTACAAGGCCATCTCGAAAAAGAGCTTCGATATGAAGCAGCCTCTGCGACAACGCCGATTCCCCGGCCGCCTTTGCGGAGAGCGACACGACATTGCCACATGCATCGAACACAGGCACAGACTCCACCGCCCTACGCATGTCTTCCTCGTCGGCATGGTAATAATGCCGCGTCATGGCGGTCGATGCATGCCCTACTATCGCACGCAGCGATTCAAGAGGAACGCCGGCGTTCGCCGCAAACGACACGAACGAGTGCCGCAACGAATGGAACGATGCCTCTGGCACTCTTCTCGCCCGTCCTGCAACTCTTATGCTCGTTTCGATTCCTGCCGATTTGAATATTCGCGCAATCGCTCTCTTCGCACACCAACGGTTCGCCGCATACGCCCTCGCAAGTTCCGGCAGCACGGCGCCTGTACGGCAATCCTCATGCGTCTCCAGCAACGCCCTCAACAGCTTCCAATGCAAGGGGACGGTGACAGGGCGTCCATTCAGATACCGGCGAGTCTTTCCCGGAACGAATTGCAAGATGCCGCGGCGGACGTCGATATCCTCCCATTTGATGCTGCAACATTCCCCAAGCCGCAGACCGGTGTAGGTCGCGACAAGGAACAGCCGATAGTATTCTGCGCCGATCTTTTTTGCAGCATCGAGAAGCCGCGCTATCTCTTCACGCTCGAGGCTCCGTCTGGAATGCGAATCCCACGGGAGAATCATCGCTCCCGCGAACGGGTTGCCGGCCGTCGACCAGGTTCCGCAAATCGCATCGAGCATCCCTCGCAGGAGAATCACGGTCTTGTTTGTCGTCGCCGCCGCGTGTCCGGCAGAGTGGAAGTCGATGTATTCGTCCGCCATTTTCCGTCGAATGGCGGACGCGTCGGCGACCTCCGGATGGCGGTCATGCATCCATGCTGCAAAGCCCCTCCAAGCAGTGAACCGTCGCCTCATGCCTTCATCGGAAATCCGGCGCGCATCGTGGGACGAGGCATAGAGCGACCATGCATCCAGAAGCGGAATGCGCGACATCTCCTCGATGATACCGAGTCTGGCCGCCTCGACAATCTCATGCCGCTTCCGTTCCGCTTCGTCGAAATTCTTGGTACCGAGGGAGCGGCATTTCTCTCGCCCTTTTATAGAATATACGAGGTTCCACATCCCGCTCCGAGCCTTGAACAGCGTACCGCGGCCAACTTTTACGTACTTCTTCCACATCGCCATGTTCCTTTCAAATTGACGCAAGAATCTCGCGTCTGAGTGCGGCGTATTCCGCCTGCGAGACTATTCCCTTGCGAAACGCATCGGCAAGTTCGACTAGCCTCACCGACGCAGGGCGCGAATCTTCGGCAACGGGGGCGGATATGCAGTTGCCGGCCGAATCGTATGCCGGAACCGCCGCAACTGCCTTTCGCAGCAACCTCTCGTCCGCATGATAGTAGTGGCGCGTCATGGAGGAAGACTCGTGTCCGACAATCGCTTTGACGGCCTCAAGAGGCGTTCCGGCATTTGCGGCAAACGACACGAACGAGTGGCGAAGGGAGTGGAACGACGCATGACTCACCTTGCGCCCGCGCCCTTCCACTTCGACAGCCATCTCAATCCCGGCCTCCTTGAATATCGAGCCTATCGAACGAACAAGAAGAGACGTGCCGTTCTTATAGAGCACGGACAACTCGGGCAGGACGGGCCCCCAGTGCAGTCTGGCAGGCACAGCGAGCAAAATGCGCTTGAGCTCTCTGTGTATCGGAATCGTCACGGGCCGGATGCCCTTCCTGGTTCTCGTCTTGGACGGCACAATCTGGATGACGTCGCGCTCCATGATGACGTCCTTCCATTCCAGCCGGCAGCATTCGCCGAGACGCATGCCGGTGTATGCGGCGATGCGGAACAGGAGCGCCCATTCGCGCCCCCTCGCGCAAGCGATCTCGATGAGGCGCGAAATCTCGGACGTCGAAAGTTCCCGCCTCGGCAATGTGTCGTTCGGGAGGCACGCCACCACATCCCACGGATTGAAGGAACCGCCGAAATCTTCGACGAGCGTCCTGAATACATCCCTCAACGAGAACATGTATATATTGCACGTTCCGTTCGAACGGCCGTGCGACAGCCATTCGAGATACTCCTCGCCGGTTCTGCGCGTGACCGGGGCAAGCGAATCGATCCCAGGGTGGCGCGCTTTCATCCATTCGGCGAAACTGCGCCACGCCCTGAACCTGTTGGCGAGCATCTTGGCGTTCAGACGCGCGGCCTGTGCGGTCGCGGCGTACATATGCCAGTAGCGCATGAACGGCGTCTGGGAAACATCCCGTTCGACAATGGCCCTCGTCTCGGGCGGAAGCGAATCCACGAGCCGCCTCCACACAGCGGACTCGTCAAACATCATCATGCGCAACGCACTCGCGACCGGCGGCTCGCGGAGCCGCCATTTCCTGTGGCAATATCCCATTCCCGGCCTCCTTTCTATGCCGTGGCGAGAATATGCCGGCGAAGTGCGTTGAACTCGTCCTCGGTTATCATGCCCGCCTTGAACAGCACGGACGCCTCCTTCATCCGCTCCAAGAGAGAACGGACGTGGCTTTGCGGCGCCGCCGCAGGGACGGGAACCGGCCGCACCGTCGCATCGCCGCCTCGTTTCTCATCAAAATCCGGAACAGCGTCAACCGCCTTGCGCAGAGCCTCCTCGTTAGCGTGGTAATAGTGGCGCGTCATCGCAGATGAGTGGTGGCCGACGATCGACTGCACGACAGGAAGCGGCACGCCGGAATTGGTCGCGAACGAGACGAAAGAATGCCGCAGCGAATGGAACGTCGCGTATGGCGTCGGCCTCGACCGCCCCTCGATCATCACGCTCGTTTCAATGCCGGCCGCGTTGAAGACACCCCTTATCCTGTCGCTGAGCAGCGAGTTGTGGTTCAGGTAGAGATCGGCCATGCCGGGAAGGACGTACCCCTCCCGGGCACTTGCAGGCGTCTGCTCAAACACGCCAAGGAGTTGCGGGTGGACGGGGATCGTCACAAGCCGCCCGCACGCGTACTTCTTCGTCTTGCGCGGGATGATCTGTATTATCATGCGCGCGAGGTCGACGTCTTTCCACTCAAGCGTGCAGCAGTCGCCGAGGCGGAGCCCCGTGTAAAGCCCTACCATCATGAGAGCATGGCACTCGCCTCCGATCTCAGCGGCCTCGGGGAGGATGCGCCCGACCTCCTCGACCGTGAGCTCGCGTCGCGCAATGCTGTCATTCGGGAAACGACGCACGGCGCGCCAGGGATTCGACTGGATGATTCCATCGCGCCAGAGCGCGTCGAACATCCCGGAAAAGAGCTTCAGCTTGTTGTTGCAGGTCGAGGCGGTGTGGCCTTCTCGGTAGCAGTTCATGTACTCGTTCGCCATCGCAACCGTCACCTTCGAAGCATCGTCCACCTCCGGGTGCGCGTCCTGCATCCACTCCGCGACCGCCAGCCACGCGCTGCGCTTCTTCCGCTTCGCTGTCGCATCGTAGCGACAGGAATTGGGAGACTCCTCGTATTGAGTCCACACTTTCGCAAGTGGAATCGAGTTCCTCGCCGCCTCGATTTCCCGTCTCGCCTCGGAGAGGAACTCATCGAGCATCTTCTGCGCCGCCGCTTTGTTCCTGCAGTGCGTGTTTGTCGCCGTGAACTCATCCTTCGTCCTGACGACGATGTACCAATATCCTGTCTTCTTGAGTTCAAGGTGTCCGACAGGCCTCTCCCAACTTCTTCTGCTCATAGACGAGCCTCCTTCCTTTGATGGAAAAAGCGGCCCGGGAGCTTTACTCCCGAGCCGCTCGTTTCGTTTTTAACCGAAACCGCTTTCGCAGTTTCCAAAGACGGGCATTTTCAGCTTATGGCAGAGGCAACGACGGACAGGGCAATCCAACGATTATATTTTACTACATTCATCTCTCTTGCGTCAAGAGGGGACGGCTTTGCAGGGTATGGCAAGAAGTCCGCTACCTGTCGCGAAGCTTTTGGCCGGCCAGCGCCCTGCGCGCCCACGGCTTGAGACGCAGGGAGCGATCGAAAAGAAGCGGGTAATCGGTCCGCCCCGCCATGGGGAAATCGTTCAGCCACGAATCGCCGTCCGAAAGGCCCCAGAACGTCACGCGCTCGATGATTGACGAATAACGGCGGAAGAGCAGGAAAAGTTCGCGATAACGCTCGCCCAGCCGGCCATTGACATCGTCCGGGAGGCGACCTTCCGGCCAGGGGTTGAATTTGGCGTCATACGCCGCGCGGCTTGAAATTTCGGCCGAAAGATTCCACGCAGCCGGCAATACGCTCACATCAAGTTCGGTTATGGCAAGTTTCACACCCTCGGCCGAGATTGTTTTAATCGCGTCTTCGTAAGCGTCGACCGATGGCTCGTCGATGCGGACATGCGTCTGCAAGCCGACACCGTCGATGCGCAGCCCAGAATCCTTGAGTCGACGCACCAGAGCGGCGATTGTCGCGTTCTTCGCGGCCGATTCGTTGCCGTAATCGTTATACCAAAGCTGTATATCCGGATCGGCTTCGTTCGCGAACTTGAACGCTGCGTCAATATATTCCTCGCCGAGGATTTTAAAGAAATCGTTCCGCCGGTAAGAGCCGTCCGCCTCGATTGCCTCGTTCACCACATCCCAAGCGTATACACGGCCTTTGAAATGCGCAACGACCGTCTTGATGTGGTTCTCCATGCGCGCAAGCAGCGTCTCGCGCGAGCAGAGCGAACCATCGGCATTCTTGGCAAACCAAACGGGGAGCTGCGAGTGCCAGACGAGAACATGCCCCACGACAGCGAGATTGTTGGCGCGAGCCCAGTCGACGAATTTGTCGGCTTCGTCGAAATGGAACTCCCCCTCCCGCGGCTGGAGCGCAAAACTCTTCATGCAGTTTTCCGCGACAACCTGATTGAAGTGGCGGGCAATGAGCTTTTCCTTGCGGCTGCCAGAGCCAAGGGCTTCCACCTGCGGCGTGCTCACCGCGACGCCAAGCCGAAAAGGCACCAGTTCCTTCAGCGTCGGGGTCTTGCGCGAAAAGACCGGTATCTCCTGCGCTTGCGCGACGAACGAAGAGAGAACAAGCGCGATGATGGCAAGATGTTTCATGCAAGCTCCTTTACTTTGAGAGATCTAAGCCACGTGCGTCCGCCCGAAGGGACGCTGTCGTGATGGAACAGATACCACTTCCCGCCAACCTCGACGACGCAATGGTGCGTAGTCCAGCCGACTTGCGGTCCGAGAAGCACGCGGTCAAAACGATATGGTCCCGCGAGCGTGTCCGCCACGGCGTCGCAGATGAGATGCGTATCGCCAGTGGAGTACGAGAGATGGTATTTCCCATCCTTGAAATAGAGCCACGCGGCCTCGAAGAAGCGGCGCTTGTGGTCGCCGGCCTTGAGCGCATTGCCATTTTCGTCTGTGATGACAATATCGCGCGGCTGTTCGGCGAACGACAACATGTCGTCTGAAAGGCGCACGATTTTTGGACAGAGCGCAGGCTCGTCCTCCGCCGGTTCCAGCGCGCAGCGGTAGCCGTCAGGGAGAGTGTCTTCTGCCGCCGTGAAGACCTGTTTGTTGTCGCGATAGCGTTGGAGTTGGCCGCCCCATATCCCGCCAAAGACGAGATACTGCGCACCGTCCTTGTCCTTGAAGGCGCAAACATCGATCGAATAGGAGCCGGGGATTGGTTCGGGCAACGGCTTGAACGGACCCTCGGGACGATCGGCGATTGCGACGCCGATATGAAAGACGTCGTTCGCATCCTTCGCAGGGAAATACATGTAATAGCGCCCGTCCTTTTCGGCAACGTCGTTATCCCAAAGCTGACGCTTCGCCCACGGGATGTCTTTGAGGTGAAGCACCATGCCGTGGTCGACGACCTCGCCGGTCATGGGATCGCCTTTGATCTCGTAGGCGTGGTAGTCTACCATGTCAAAGTGGTCGCCGTTGTCGCGTTCCGGGATGCCGGCGTCGCGGTCGTGGCTGGGATAGACGAAGAGCCTGCCGCCGAAGACGTGCGCGGACGGATCGGCGGAATAATCGCCGGGTATGAGATATCTGGATTCCTGCATAGTTCAAATTCCTTGTTTACCTTCTTCGATTTCGCGATTGATTTTTTCGACGGCTTCGTCGCTGAGCGGATAGCGCGAGATGATCAGCATTGCCACGGCGAGCAGAATCGCCGGGATTACGCATACGAGCCAGCGGATGCCTTCCTGTGCGAGCGGCGTCTGCGTTTCCAGCGCGTTCATGAAGTAAGCGCCGGCGGCGTTGCCGACAGACATCATGGCAAATGCGGTTATGAAGAAGAACGCGAGAATGCGCAGGGGGCGATTGCGGAGAAACTCGGTCCAAAGATCGCTCACTTTTACCTTTTCAGTCGCGGCGGCATCCATGACGACGCGTTCGCGGGTTTGCGAGAAGCAGAACACGAGCAACGCGAAACCCACAAGCGCGAACACGAGCATCGCAACGAACCACGCGGACGGCGAAGCGGGGAGGGTGGATTTTTCAGCAGCGGCCGCAGCATAGCCTGTCCACGCAAGCACCGCGCCCGGCACGACTCCGCCAAGCGCCATCCCGGCCTTGTAGAAGATGCCGGTCAGCGCGCTGACGATGCCGGCAATACGCTTGCCTGTCGCATGCTCAGAGTAGGAAATAACCTCCGGCACCAACGCCCACATGTAGCCGGTCGCGACGATGACGCCCGTGGATTTGACGAACTGCGCCACGTAGACCCAGCCCAGACGATCCTCCACTCTGCCAAGGCGAGAGATTATATACAGCATCGCCATGCCGAGAATCGCAACAGAGAGAAAGATATAGAACATGTTTTTCTTCCCGGCCCGGCGCTTGATCGCCGGAACAAGCGGCATGAAGATGAACGACGGCAAAGATCCCAGCCCCATGAAAAGCGCCATCTTCCAGGGGAGCGCGGCATCCGCCGCGAGCAGCGCCACGAGGAGCGGTACGCCGGCGGAAACGGCGAGGCCGCCGACATTCGCCATGAACATCCTCACGCTAGTCAATATCGTCACCTCGTCCGTATCGCGCGAGAGCGACGAATTGAGTGCGCCGTACGGGACGTTGACGAGCGTATACAACATCGAAAGCCCCACATACGTGACGTATGCGTAGGCGGTTTTCGCCATATCGCTTCCGCCGGCGCCGAACGGGTTCCAGAAGCACAGTATCGCCAGCACAGTCAGCGGCAATCCGGCGAGGACGAGATACGAGCGATACTTGCCCCACTTGGGGTTGTGCTTGTCTACGAACGCGCCCACGAGCGGATCCCACAAGACATCCACGAGGCGCACGACGAGAAACATCGTCGCCGCCGTGGCAGGGCTCAAGCCGTAGATGTCGGTGTAGAAAAACAGCAGATACATGCTGATCGTCTGGTAGATCAGATTCTGCGCAAGGTCGCCGCTGCCGAATCCCAGCCGCACCAGCCAGCTGAGCCGCCCCGGGCGGGAAGTATCTTCTTTCGATGTTTTCATGGCGTTATTATAGCATTTTGCGGAGTTGTACGCTACGACCCGTTTGAGTAATGCGGCAAGGCCTAGTCGAACAGATACGTGCGTACTTTGTCGCCCCAGGAGACGACGATCTTCTCGAATGCGACGCCCGGGTCGAGAGGCGCGAGTTCGAGCGCCGCACCGGCCGGCGGCGCCTTCAGGGTCGCGGTCTTGGCCACGACGCGGCGGGCCACGGTCGGATAGAATACGCTGTAGATGTTTTCCTTGTCCTCGTTCAACCGCTCGTTGAAATTGATTTCCTTGGCGTCGCCACCTGCGAAGCCCACCGTGTAGCGGTGCCCTTCCTTGCGGGCGAATGCCAAAGTAGAGCGCGTCACGACCGTCACCTCGACCTTGTCGACGCCGGAGGGAATCTTCACATCGTAGACAAGCTTTGCACCTCTGGGGTCTAGGGTGCGCGGGAATACCTCGACACCGGAGAGTGTCCTGCCAAGGCCTGGAAGGACTTCCCAGCGAGCGCCATCCGGCGCCAACGCCTTGGCGTAGTGTTCGGCCTCGATCGAGACGTGCTTCGGCTGTGCTTTCGCAACACTGGTTTCCCGCGGCCTCGGCGCGATTCTTTTCACCTTCTCCGGCGTCCTTCCTTCCACCAATTCTTTCCAAAGCGGCAGGGCGGCGTCTCGCCACGCTGCGTAGCCTTTGGCGTTCGGATGGAGAGAATCATCCTGCAAATCCGGTTTCAGGCGCCCGTCGGGCAGCGTAAAGAATCCGCTCCAATCATGCCAGATTATCTTCTCGCCATCGCAAAGCGGCTTGAGGAGTTCATTGACGGCATCGTTTTTGCCGCGCTCCACGCTGTCCGGATTGCCGCGCGGAAGGATGGCCGAAAGCAAAATCTTCGCCTGCGGCTGGCGCGCATGGATTTCGCGTATGCAGGCGCGAATCTGACCCGCCGTCTCCTCCGCGCTCTCGTTCACGCCGTTGTTGGTGCCGATCATCAGCTGCACCACCTTGGCGCGGTAGCCATCGAGTTCGCCGTCGCGCAAACGCCACAGGCAATTTTTGACATTGTCGGCCCCGTAGCCGAGGTTGAGGACGCGAAGCGAATTCGTCACGTCGACGTACGCCGCCTTGCCGTGGCGCTCCCAGCGGTGGGTGATGGAATCTCCAATCAAGACGAGGTCGAACTCCTTCTCGCGCCTGATCTTCTCAAGCGTGGCCTCGTGGCGACGCATCCACCAGTTCTCGCCCATGTTCTTGTCAAACGACTTGGAGCGCTGGATAGAATATATGCGCGGCTCGCTCTCGTCAAGCCACGCGAGCGAATTCGCCTGCCGCTCGCGCGAACGCTTGACTTTCGGGCATTTGTCGGCGGGAAAGCCGTCGTTCCACGAGGTATAGCCGATTACCTTCTGCGTCATCATGCCGCACCACTTGCCGCCGGCGACTGCGAAATTGTAGTCCTCGCAAATCGCCGCATGCCTGCGAAAACACTCCTCGACGCGATCCGCCCAATAGTCCAGCTCCTTCCGCGACTTGGCATCGTCCGCGCCTGCGAGCGCCATGTTGTTCGCCTGGGAATAGTACATATCGTAAAGATTGGCCATCGCGCGGACATGGAAGAGGATGATTTCAAAATACGCGGCTTTGCAGTTTTCACTCAGGCGCGCGTATTGCGCCTCTGCGTCGGCGAGAAGCTTCTGGTAATCATCGCGGACTTTCTTCCATTCGCCGGTGCCGAGGTCGTACGTATTCGCATCGAGCATCTCAGGCGTGACGCGCGCGGCCCACCTGCTCGTCGTATCGAGAATCCGCGCGGCCTCCTTCGCCTCCTTCCGCCCGACAAGGCGTTCGCAGAAGCCTACGGTAAACGCGTGCAGCGTTTTCGGCGTATAGCGCTCTGGCTTCCACGCCATATCCATGAAAAGCGAAATCGGATATTCCATCGGCTTCAGATCGCCCACGTTCAGTATCCACAACCTGTCCACGCCATACTCGAAAGCAAGCGAAAGCTGCTCCCACATGTTCATCGCGCTCGTCACGTTCAGAAACTTCGAGTTGCGCGGCGCCCCCACGTAGTCGACGTGATAGTACATCCCCCAGCCGCCGGGACGGGAACGCTCCTCTGCATTTGGCAGACAGCGGACGTTCCCCCAGTTGTCGTCGCACAAAAGGAGCGTCACGTCGTCCGGGACTCTGAGCCCTTTGTCGTAATAGTCCAGCACCTCCTTGTAGAGCGCCCACACCTGCGGGACTTCGCTCGCCTTCCTGCCGGTCTCGCGCTCTATTATCGCACGCTGGCTGGCGATTATGTTTTCCATGAAAGCGACGGAGGAATCGCCTTCGATCTCTTCATCGCCATCGCCGCGCATGCCGATGGTAATGAGGTCTTCCGTATCCTTGGCGCGCCTGACGCCTTCGGCGAAGAACTCGTCGATGACGCCTTTGTTGACGCCATAGTTCCAGGCTCCGTATTCCTTGCGCCGCCGGGCCCACTCCTGATGGTTTCTGGCCATAGGCTCGTGGTGCGAGGTGCCCACAATCACACCCATGTCCGAGAGCGTCTTGGAGTTCTCCGGATCGTCTGCATAGAACGCCCAGCACCACATGGCCGGCCACAGAAAATTGCCGCGCAGCCTGAGGATCAGCTCGCCGACGCGCGCATAGAAACGGTGGTCGCCGAAGTCGGTGCCGTATGTGTTCTTGACCCACGAGGTAAGACACGGCGCCTCGTCGTTGAGGAAAATGCCGCGATACCGCACCGCCGGCTCGCCGTTTGTATATTCTCCAATGTCGATGCCAAGACTCCTGTGCTTCGGCAACGGAGCATCCGCCCAATCGTACCACGGGCTCACGCCAATCTGCTCTGAAAGCTCGTAAATGCCATACACGGCGCCGCGGCGGTCGCTGCCGGATATGACGAGATCGGACTTGCCGAACGTGATTTTGTAGAGCTCGCGTTTGCCTGCGAGGGCGGGATCGATGCGAACTACAATTCTGCGACCGCTTTTCACAGGCGGCTGCGAACCTGTGACGCGCTCGAAATCGTCGGCAAGATTCTTAGCCGCAATCTTGACTGCGGCCTCGTCCGTCTCGACTGCAATGGCGCAGACTGGCACGCCCTCTTGAATGAGCGTGAAGCGGTCTTTCCTCAACTCTCTGCCGCAAATGCCGGGATTGTCGATAGCCAACGCGTCGATGCAAAATGCCAGACCTGACAAGAATAAAATATATGCCGAAAAATTTTTCATGACACAATTATATCATATTTCCCGGTCTGCAGGCATTACCAATTCGGGGAAGGAGGCCGCTTCGCGGCAGCATGAAGCGGAATGCAGGAATTTTGCGCGGCTGAAGCCGCGCCTCCTTGCGCGCCGTGCGAAAAAACCAGGACGGTGCGCGGCGAATAAGCCGGATTCTGTTCCCCGCCAGACTTTCGCCCGGCAGGTCCGATCATTCATCTTCGCAATCTACCCGAAGCCTGATACGCCGGGCGTTTACGCTGGCGTAGCCGGAGGGGTCCCCCGTTCGGCTCCCTATTCGATCTTGCTCCAAGGAGGGCTTGCCTTGCGGACGCGCTTTCGCGCACTTCCCGGTGGGCTCTTACCCCGCCCTTTCACCATCACCGCCGCCAGTATCCTTGCGGATGCCGGCGGCGGCTGTCTTTTTCTGCGGCGCTTTCCGTCACGCGGCTTTACCCGCGTCCTCCGTCCTTGACGAACGGATCCTTTACCCTGTGGAGTCCGGACTTTCCTCGGTCCTTGCGGACCGCGACCGGTCACTCGCGCACCGTCCTGGAAATTGTCTTTGTCACCTGTAAAGCATGCGCCCGCACATCGTGCAAGCGACTATGCGCTGCGGCTGGCCCGCTTCGCCGTTCTTAACGTTGAGATCGACAAGCTGGGAAACGCTGGGCGGCTGGACGAGATGGCAGCCATCGCACACGCCCGACTGCGTGAGAGGGACGATGACCGGCCAGCGCTTCGTCTTCAGGCGCTCGTAATAGACGCGAGCGCGGGGATCGGCCACTGCGGCGGACTTCTCCTCGCGCTCCTTCTTCGCTTCTGCAAGCATCGCCTCGGCTTCTTTGATGCGCTCGTCGAGTTCTGCGCAAACTTCATCGACGCCGCCCTTGATGTCGTCGAACTTCTTCTGCGCGTCGGCAATCCTGCTCTCGTGCGCAGGAAGATCGTCCATCGCGGAGAGCTGATTGTTCTCGGTCGTTTCGAGGTCGTGGGAAATCAAATCAATCTGCAGAGAATACTGCTGATATTCCTTGTTGGTCTGAGCGGAAGACTGGGAAAGTTTGAGCTGCTGGATCTTCTCGCGCAACGCTTCCGCGTCGGCCTCGAAACTCTTTACGCGCTGAGAAGCAAAAGCCTGATTGGATTTGGCCGTGGAAAGTTCTGCATTCACCGCGCTCAGGCGTGCGACTTCCAACGCCTTGCGACGAGGTAGGTCTTTGAGTTCATGCTCAAGTTCACGAATGCGGCCGTCAACTTCCTGCAAATCAATCAGCGTTTCGACAACAGTCACTTTCTTATCCTTTCTGGGGCAGGAGACGGGACTCGAACCCGCAACCCACAGAATCACAATCTGTTGATCTAACCAATTGATCTACTCCCGCCGTCTCTGCTTGCTGCTGGAGCCAGGTAAGGGACTCGAACCCCCGACCTGCTCATTACGAATGAGCCGCACTACCAACTGTGCTAACCTGGCTTGTTGCTTGGCCACATATTGTATCAAATACCGCCCCTAGGCGTCAATGGGGAAAATCAGAAAATTTAGTTAGTAGTTAGCAGTTAGGAGTTAGGTCTCCCGGTGCGACAAGACGAACCTCTCAAATAGATCTTCCACGTTCGTGGCTCTTGGCTCCTAAATTGCCAACTGCCAATTACTAACTGCCAACTATTCTTCCGGCATCGACCATGCGTCGGTGTTGGCGGCGGGCTTGAGCGTGTCGAGGAGGGAATCCATCGCCGCCTCGTCTTCGTCGACCTCTTGGGCGTCGTCAAAATAGCGGCGCGAACCATCGGCGCGTGTCGCATATGCAGGCGTCTCTTCGGCGACGGCGGGTGCGGGGGCCGGGGCGGGGACTGCAACAGGCGCTGGAGCGGCAACAGGCGCGGCCGGGGCGGGCGGTTCGGCGACTGTCGGCGCGAGGCGGGCGATTTCCTGTTCTTCGCGCGCGAGTTCGGCGTCGATCTCGGAATAGTCGTCCACGGCAGGCGCCTCGACTTGCTGCGGCCCGGGGGCGGCGGTGCGGTAGGCATCGGGGTAGAGGTTGCGGCGCTGGAGGTCGATTTCCTTGTCGTGCAGGCGTTCGCGCTCCTTGGCAAGGCGTTCCTTCTCCGCTTGCAGCGCCTCGCGGGCCTTCTTCAGGCGCTCGGTCTCTTCGCGCACCGACTTCTCGTGGTCCGCGCGTCTGGCGTCGAACTCGCTGCGCTCCTGTTCGCCGACCGGCTTCACATTCGCTGCGGCCACCTTCTTCATCGCCTCGTCCGCCATGCGCATCTGCTCGGCCGCCATGCGCGACTGCTGGGCCAGCATTTCGCGCTGCAGGTTGTTCAGCGTGTCGGTGAGGGTACGGATGGTCGAATCGCTCTCGCGCGGCTGCATGGCCGCCGCGTTCGTACGCTCGTGCTCGCGCAATACGTATTGGAACAACTGGTCGCTGAGCGTGTTGTTCCTGCTCGACATGCTCATCACCATCATCACGAAAACGCCTATCACCGCCACCATGAGGACGATGAAAAACACGCACAGCGTGACCATGCGCTTCTGCGCCTTTGCGTGTTCGGCGTCGACATACTGCTGGAACGCCTTCAGGACGGGGAAATCGTCCATCGCATCAGACTGCGGATAGACGCTGACGGCCGTCGGCGGAATCGGCCCGCCCATTTCCGGCATGCTGGGGTTTGTGTTGTCCATGTGTTTCGCGGTGTTTTGAGGTTTCGTTTTAAGAGTGTTTCGACGCGAGCGTCTTTTCGAATGCATACGTCATTGTTGCGCCAAGGAGGACGATCTGCCAGCTCATGTAGAGCCACGCGAGGATGATAGGGAGAAACGCGAGCGAACCGTAGAGAGCGCTAGACTTTGCGACGCCGACCTGTGCAACCGCGCAAATCTTCATCCACGCGCCAAACAGCACCGCCGTAACAAGCCCCCCCTTCCACGCGCCGGAGAACGACACCTTGCAATTCGGGAGCGCCGCAAAGAGGAACGCGAACGAAAGCGACGAGAATGCGAGCGTGATGCCAAGCGTGAAGAGGCGCGAATCGAGGAACCATATGAGCCCGTCCGAAACCCACTGCGTGAGCCACGTCGAGCCAAGGGTCGCGAGGATTATCGACTTGGCCGTTTTGAGAATCGGTATGGACATTGCGAGTGCGCTTATGACCGGCAGCACTATCACGACGGAGAGGTATATCCACGCCCTGTGCCATATCGCGCGCGGCTTTTCGACGCCCCATATCTCGTTGAAACTCACCTCCACCATGCCAATCGACGAAATAATCGTCCACAAAAGCGCCCCGAAGCCTATCCAACCGAGCGTGCCGACGTTGAACTTGTCGATGCGCTCGAAAATCTCGTTCGTGGCCTCGCGTGCCTGTTTGCCGAAATACCGCGCCACGGCCTTGCGCGCTTCCAGCGTTTCCTCGTTGGTCGCCGCCATGGCCGCGAGTTCATCGTCCTGCCCGGACTCGATGTTCTCAATTGCGTAGCTGATGCGCGTATTGATGTAGTTGCGCACCAGATCGTCGGCGCCGAACGTTTTCGCCGCCAGTATGAGGATGCAGAGAATGGGCACCAAAGCGAGCATGGAGAAATACGTCAGCCCTGCTGCATGCATCGAGCAATGGTTGTCGAGAAAACCCTTGACGACGAGGCGAAAGAACTCGATAATCCCTTTCATGCAACATCCTCCGGCCGGCGGTTTAGTTGTGTCTAATTCACAAGACGAGAAAAAAGGGTCGCGGGGCGGTTGAACCCCGGGCCCTTGCGGGGAAGTGCTCAGCCGGCGCTGATTGCTTCGCTGGGGCACTGCGCAGCGCACGCACCGCAGTCGACGCACTTGTCCGGATCGATGGAATACGCGGTACCCTCGGAAATCGCTTCCGCCGGGCACGCATCCTTGCAGCATCCGCACGCGACGCACTTCTCTGCATCAATCTTGTGAGCCATGTTGTTGCTCCTTCCTTCTTCTTGTTGTTTTGATGCCGCCTATTATAGCACTTTTTTTCCCCCGTGTCTAGTGTTTTAGTCATGTCTAAGTGGAGAAAAGCGAAAAGTTGCAGCTGTCGCCTGGAAAGTGACAGCTGTCGCATGGAAAAGTCATGGCTGTCGCCTGGAAAAGTCATAGTTGACGCCTGCCAAAACCATAGCTATGGACGACGGAAGCGATAGTATTGCATACGGCGTTCCACAGTATTCGTTTTAAATCGACTGCATTGGGTCGGCAAATCGTCCCGGTCGGCTTCGTTCCCGACGCCGGTTCGCCCTGTCGACATGGCCCAGCAAGGGCTGGAGGACGCCCTTGACAGGCGGCGAGGGGATTTGGTATAATACGCGCCAATCTGCGACTGTCTAAGGAGGTCCTCCCTGGCGCGGAAGCTCCATTAATATAAGGAGTAGCAGGCAATGCGAGTGCATTGCCCTTCCGTCAGTGGCAAACGAGGGGCTTCCCGGTTTGCAGAGACAAAAGAAACATAATACCATGAAAATCGACAAGGCCGCCATCCGCAGCGAATTCCAGCGCCATGACCGCGACACGGGTTCCTCAGAAGTCCAGATCGCCCTCCTCACCAAGGAGATCGAGGCCCTCACCACCCACCTCAAGAACAACAAGAAGGACAACTCTTCGCGCTACGGCCTTCTGCGCAAGGTCCAGAACCGCCGCAACCTTCTCGACTACCTCAAGCGCGTCAACGAGCCGAGCTACAAGGAGCTCATCAAGAAGCTCGGTCTGCGCCGCTAACAAACAGGCAACCATCAACTCTCTACGCCAATGCAAGGGACAAAACAATTCAAGGTCGACATCGCGGGGACGGACCTCGTGATAGAGACCGGGCTGCTGGCGCAACAAGCCGCCGGCGCCGTCACCGTCTCGTACGGCGACACGACCGTCTTTACGGCGGTCACGAACACCGATACGCCGCGCGAGGGGATAGACTTCTTCCCCCTCCAGTGCGAATACCGTGAAAAGTTCTACGCCTCCGGACGCTTCCCCGGCGGGTTCTTCAAGCGCGAAGCGCGCCCCACGAGCAAGGAAATCCTGACGGCCCGCATGTGCGACCGTCCCATCCGCCCGCTCTTCCCCGACGGCTACTACAACGATGTACAGGTCAACTCGACGCTGATCCAGTCCGATGGATCGCGCGAGGGCGACTTCCTCGCCGTGAACGCCGCCTCCGCCGCGCTGCACATCTCCGAAATCCCCTTCATGGGGCCTATCGGCTGCGTGCGCATCGGCCGCGTCGACGGCGAGTGGGTCATCAACCCCACCCACGACCAGAAGGCTAAGAGCGATATCGACCTCCTCTACGCCGGCCTTCGCGGCAAGTTCCTCATGATGGAAGGCTCTGCGAGCGAAATCAGCGACGAGGACTTCATCGCCGCTCTCAAGCGCGCCCACGAGGAAGTCGAGAAGATCATCGACCTCCAGATCGAGATGCGCCGCGCCCTCGGCAAGCCGGACAAGGAGATAAAGGACATCCCGCAGCCTGCGGACAAGATGGACTTCATGCGCCAGGAAGGCGGCGAAGCCCTCGCAAGCGCCCTTCTCATCAAGGGCAAGCTCGAACGCCAGGGCAAGGTCTCCGCAATCAAGGAAGACCTCCTCAAGAAGGTGAGCGAAAAGTGGCCCGAGGTCGACGCCGTCGGCTTTGTGCATCTCTTCGACGCGCTCGAAATCGAGACCGTGCGCAAGAACGTCCTCGAAAAGGGACTGCGCATCGACGGACGCGCCCAGCACGAAATCCGTCCGCTTTCCGCCCAGGTGGGCGTGCTCCCGCGCCTCCACGGCTCGGCCATCTTCTCGCGCGGCGAGA
>DFGB01000010.1:16940-38037 GCA_002371135.1 Verrucomicrobia bacterium UBA3761
CGCCCTACTGCACGGGCGAGGTCGGACGCCTCGGCTCCACGGGCCGCCGCGAAATCGGCCACGGCGCACTTGCAGAGCGTTCCATCGCCGAAGTGCTCCCGGACGATTTCCCGTATTCGATCCGCGTCGTGAGCGAAATCATGGGCTCCAACGGCTCGTCGTCGATGGCGTCGATCTGCAACGGCTGCCTCGCGCTCATGGATGCGGGCGTCCCGCTCAAGCGCACGGTCGCAGGCATATCGATAGGCCTCTTCACTAACGCCGACCAGTCGCAGAAGGTGCTCGTCACCGACATCCTCGGCGCCGAAGACCACTGCGGCGACATGGACTTCAAGGTCGGCGGCACCCGCAAGGGCATCACCGGCTTCCAGGTCGACCTCAAGCTGCGCGGTCTGACGTGGGATCTCGTCGAGGGTGCCGTCAAGGCCGCCCACGACGCCCGCCTGAAGATCATCGACTTCATGGAATCCGTCATCCCCGCACCCCGCGCCGAGCTCAACAAGTACGCGCCGCGGATCGAGGAAATGCAGATTCCCGTCGACAAGATCGGCGCGCTCATCGGTCCCGGCGGCTCGAACATCCGCGCAATCGTAGAAACGACCGGCGCGCAGATCGATATCGACGACGACGGCAAGGTCTCCATCTTCGCCACGTCCCTCGAATCGATGGAAGCTGCGAAGAAGGCGGTCGGCTCCGTCGCCGCCGAAGCCGAGGAAGGCAAGATCTACGAAGGCACGGTCACCGGCATCAAGGACTTCGGCGCGTTCGTCGAAATCCTCCCCGGCCTCGACGGTCTCTGCCACATCTCCGAGCTCTCCAACCGCCGCGTTCCCAGCGTGGAATCCGTGTGCAAGGTGGGCGACAAGATGATGGTCAAGTGCCTCGCCGTGGATGAACGCGGCCGCATCAAGCTCTCCCGCCGCGCCGCGATGGAAGAGCTCGACCAGAAGGCCTAAAGGGCTATTGGGGCTGGAATATCTAGAGTCTCTGGAAGCTCCGGGAAATCTAGAGAATCCAGCCCCGCCCCCAAACGCAAATGGCCAAGCATCTTAAAACGCCCCTCTGCCTCTGGGCGGCTGCGTTTGCGGCGACGCTCTGGGGGTTCAGAGGGATGCTTCTCGACCGGGCGCCCGCGATTTTCCACGCCGTCGAGGAAGATATGTCCTACGCGTGGTACGTGCCTCTTTTTTCGCTTTATGTCATCTGGTGCGACCGCAAGAAAATACTCGCATCCATTTCTTCTCCCGCTCTTGGCGGGCTCGTTTTTTCTCTGCCGTTCCTCGTCGCCGGCATTCTTGGTGCGCGAGGCTTGCAGGTGCGCTTTGAAATTCTCGCCTTCTCCGGCATGATGATCGCCCTGCCTTGGATGTTCGCGGGGCGCGAGTGCGCGAAGAAATTCGTCTTTCCTTCTCTCTTCCTCCTTTTCTGCATCCCGCTCAACACATACCTCGACATCGTGACAGTCCACCTCCGCCTCTTTGCGACATCGGTCGCATTCGCGGTGCTGAAAGGCTTTGGCGCCGAAGTGGTCAAGGTAGGGACGATGGTCGGCGCGGCGGACGGATCGTTCTCGATCGACGTCGCCGCCCCGTGCAGCGGCCTCAGGTCGATATTCGCGCTCATGGCCCTCACGGCAGGCTATGCGTATTTCAACCAGCCCACGTGGTTCAGACGCGCTCTACTCTTCTCGCTTTCCATCCCGATCGCCATCCTCGGCAACGTGATGCGCATTCTCACGATCTGCCTCGTGGCGCAGTATGCAGACGAAGAATTCGCTACGGGCTTCTACCACGACTACTCCGGCTACGTCGTATTCATCGTCGCAATCATGCTGATGATTTCGGCGGGCGAATTGATAAGCCGCTGCGCAAAAAAGTTTGCGCCAACGAAAACGGTCGAGCGCAAAGAACAGGCCGCCGCGCCCGCCCCGCCCCCGCACCCCTGCTCGCCGGCCAAAGGGATAATCATCCCGATTATCGCTTTCGCGCTAGTCCTCGCCTCGATGTGCTACCAGTCCGCCACGCCCGATGTGACCATCACCGAGCCGCCGGCCATCGCGCTGCCTGAAATGGAGGGCTACTCCTCCGTCTCCCTCGATCCCAGCGAATCCGAATTGACCGTCCTCCCGCCAGACACGGCCTTCCGCAAAAAACTCTACACGAGTTTCTCCGGACAGACCGTACAGGTGAACGCCGTCATAGGCGGCAAGAGCAAGAGCTCCATCCACCGCCCGGAACTCTGTCTCCCGTCGCAAGGCTTCCTCATGACCAACTCCCGCACTGTCGATGTGAACGGCACAGAGTGGCGCTTTATCACCGTCAAGACGAACATGGGCGACGAAATCGGCTTTGCGTACACGTTCTTCAACCAGGACGGCTACCGCACCGTCTCGCACATGAAGCGCATCTTCCGCGACATACTCGACCGCACGCTTCACAACCGCATCGACCGCTGGGTGATGATAACCATCAACTCCTCCCGCACCGAAGAGGCCTTCATGCGCACCATGGCCGAGACCTTCAGCCCGGAGAAATTGGCGGAAAGCGGGAAATAATCTGGAACATCTAGGACAAACTTCCAAAGCGGCATATGACCTCCCTCCTTCCATACCTCATCGCTTTTGCGTCGGCGTTCGCCCTGACGTACATACTGACGCCGATCGTCAGGGAAACGAACCGCCGCCTCGGCATGGTGGACAAGCCCGGCGAGCGGCGCATCAACAAGACTCCCATCCCGCGCGGCGGCGGCGTGGCGCTGATGGTCGGCGTGATCGCATCGCTCGCGGCAATGACGCTTTTGACGGATTTTTCGCCGTTCGGGGACGCGGTCTGGGCCGGTGCGCGTTTCTGGAAGATAGCCGCCCTCTCCGTCCTCATCAGCCTCCTCGGCCTCGCCGACGACAAATTCTCGTTGCCGCCGAAGGTCAAACTCGCCGGCCAGCTCGTCATAGCGGCATTGGCGTGGCTTTGGGCGGACCTCGGCTTCAGGACGCTTTGGCCCGATCTTCCCGCCTGGCTTGATTGCATCATGACCGTGTTCTGGATTGCAGGCGCCGTCAATGCGTTCAATCTGATTGACGGCCTCGACGGTCTCGCCTCGGGCCTCGCACTCATCGCGACGCTTGGCATGGGCGGGGCGCTGTGCATGACCGGCCACGGCGCGAGCATCTTCTTCCACTGCGCGTTTGCGGGCGGACTGCTCGCATTCCTGCGCTACAACTACCACCCCGCGAGCGTGTTTCTGGGCGATTCCGGCTCGATGTTCATCGGCTTCATACTCTCCGTCCTCGCGCTTGCGGCGCAGACGCCAAACTCGTTCCTCATATCGGTCGGCGTTCCTCTGCTTGCGATGGGCGTGCCGATTTTCGATACGGGCCTTGCAATCATCCGCCGCTCGATTCGCCGCCAACTCAACATCCGCACGTCAAGCGGCGGCAAGAGTAGCGGCGAAGTGATGACGGCCGACTCCGACCACCTCCATCACCGCATTCTGCGCGCCGCAGCGTCAAACCAGCGCAAGGCCGCGTGGACGCTCTACATCATCGCGCTGTGCTGCGTAGTGGTGGGGCTCGTGGGGATGACGTTCAAATCGCGCGCAGGCGGGCTGTGGCTCTTCGCCGTCGCCGCCGCCTCGGTCGTCATATTCAAGGATGTCGCACGCGTCGAACTCTTCGACGCCGGGCGCCTTCTCAACTCGGTCGTGCGCGACCGCGCCAAGGGCTCGCGCAGGAAAATCGCCCGCCTCGCAGTCCCCTTCTACGTCGCATTCGACGTCGCGGCGCTCGTCGCCGTGTTCTTCGTCTGCTCGTGGGCGATGAACCTGCCCATAGCCCGCGCGACTCTGCGCGTGACGATGCCCATCCGCGTAATCTCCATCTTCACGTGTCTCGTCTTCTTCAAGGCCTACTCGACCGTCTGGTCGCGGGCGATGACTTCCAACTATGTTCGCATCCTCCTCGCCTGCCTCTTTGGCGGGGCGATCGGCGGCGGCCTCATATACTACCTGCCGCCGCAGTTCCATGCGAACAACGCGCCGATGACGCTTCTCTACGTCTCCACGAGCGCCGTCGTGATCGCATTCATACGCCTCCTCCGCGGCATCGTGCGCGATACATTCTACGCCATCGACTGTTCGCGCCTCAAAGGACGCAAGGACGTCTCGCGCGTCCTCGTCTACGGTTGCGGCCTTCGCTACCGCGCGTTCCGCCGCGAACTCGTGCGCTCGGTCTCCTCGAACGACCGCATCATCGTGGGGCTTCTCGACGACGACATACTCCTGCGCGGCCACTACATCGGCGGTCTGCAAGTCTTGGGCACGCTCGCGCAGGCGCCTGAAATAATCAACGCCGTCAACGCCGATGCGATCGTCATCGCATGCGAAGTCAAGCCCGAATGGATGAAAATCATAAAGGATACGCTCAAGCCGTGCGGCGTCAAAATCACCCACTTCACCTTCAGCGAAAAGGAGATTCAACAATGAGCGCCGCTTTCACAAAGGACGACGTCTTCGCATTCCACCACGGCGGCAAGGTCGGCGTCCGCCTGCCAAAGCCCCTGAAGACGCAACACGACCTGACTCTCGCCTACACGCCAGGCGTGGCGCTCGCAGTCAAGGAAATCGCCGCGCGGCCGGCCTCGGTCTACGACATCACGGCCAAGCGCAACCTGGTGGCCGTCGTCTCCGACGGCACTGCGATACTCGGGCTTGGCGACCTCGGCGCCGCCGCGTCCATCCCTGTGATGGAGGGCAAGGCGGTCCTCTTCAAATCTTTTGCGGACGTCGACGCGTGGCCCGTCCCGCTCGGCTGCTGCCGCATCGGCGGCAAGGATACAGGCAAGACCGACCCCGAGCGCGTCATCGCCGCAGTCAAGGCGATCGCGCCACAGTACGCTGGCATCAACCTCGAAGACATCGCCTCTCCCGCATGCTTTGAAATCGAAGATCGCCTCGACGCCGAGCTCGACATACCCGTCTTCCACGACGACCAGTGGGGAACGGCGGTAATCGCGACGGCGGGCGTGATGAATTTTGCATTCATCAAAGGGAAGGCGCTGGGCGAACTCAAAATCGTCATCAACGGCGCCGGCGCCGCCGGCACGCGCATCGCCGACATGCTCAAGGCCGCGGGCGTCCTCGACATCACGATGTTCGATATCAACGGGGTTCTGGCGACATCGCGCACCGACCTCTCGCGGCAGAACGCCGTCCACGCCCGCGACGTTCCCGCCTCCCTGACGCGGCGCGAAGCGATGACTGGCGCGGACGTCTTCATCGGCGTCTCGGCCGCGAACGTCCTGAGCGGCGACGACGTGCTCGCGATGGGCGAATTCCCTGCCATTTTCGCGATGGCGAACCCAGACCCGGAGATAACGCCAGAGGCCGTCGCAGAAGCGATGCAGGGCCGCAAGTATGTGATGGTGACGGGCCGCAGCGACTACCCAAACCAGATAAACAACGTCCTCGGCTTCCCGTATCTTTTCCGCGGCGCACTCGACGTGCGCGCGACGACGATCAACAAGGAGATGAAGGTTGCAGCGTCGAACGCGCTCGCGATGCTCGCTCGCAAACCTGTCACGCCCGAAGTCACGGCGCTCTATCCCGCGGAAAAGCTCGAGTTCGGCCCGGGCTACATCATACCCAAGCCGTTCGACCGCCGTCTCTTCGTCGAAGTCTCCTTCGCAGTCGCCAAAGCGGCGATGGAGTCTGGCGTCGCACGCGCGCCTCGCGACCTCGAAGAATACCGCAAGGAGCTCGAATGCAGGGCAAATTCATAACGCTTGAAGGCGGCGAGGGCGTCGGCAAATCGACACAGGCGCGCCGCATCAAGGAGGAGCTTGGCCGCCGCGGCATCGAGGTCGTCCTCGTGCGCGAGCCGGGCGGCACCCCGCTCGCAGAGGAAATCCGCCGCCTCCTCAAGGACTACGCCGACGACGCTCCCAACGCCCGCGCGGAACTCCTGCTCTTCCTCGCCTCACGCGCGCAACTCGTAGAAAACGTCGTCAAGCCCGCCCTCGCGGCCGGCAAGTGGGTGGTGTGCGACCGCTTTTCCGACTCCACAATCGCATACCAAGGCTACGGCCGCGGCCTCGACGTCGACGCCATCCGCCGCCTCGACGCATTCGCGCGCGGCGGCCTCTCGCCGGACCTCACGCTCCTCTTCACCGTAGACGCACAGGAAGCCTTGCGCCGAAGACGCGGCCGCGAAATCGCAACCGCCACCTCCGCCGACCGCTTCGAAAGCGCAGGCGACGATTTCCACGCGCGCCTCGAACGCGGCTTCGACGCCATTGCCGCCGCCGAGCCAGAGCGCGTGAAGCGCATCGACGCCTCCGGCTCTCCGGACGACGTCTGGGCCAAAGTGGCCAAAGAAATTTTCGATTTGCGATTTTTCGATTTTTAGATTTGAATGGGACATCTAGAATATCTCTCATGGAAACAAACATCGTAGACAAGCTTTCGACAGGCTGGCAGGGCCAGGTCGCAGAAGGACGCGAAACCATCGACCAGTCGCTCGCATGGCTCTCCGACAAGGGCGTCGACTTCCTCTTCAACGCCGTCATCGCCCTGGCGATGCTGCTCCTCGGGGCTCTCGCGATCCGCCTCATCGAAAAACTCGTGCGCAAGGCCCTGACGCGCAACGGCAAAAAGAAAACTCTCTTCACCGACTTCGTCTCGTCCGTGACCGTCAAGGGGTGCTGGGCGGTGCTGACGATAATGGTCCTCGGGCGGCTTGGCGTCAACGTCGCGCCGCTTATCGCAGGGCTTGGCGTGACGGGCTTCATCCTCGGCTTTGCATTCCAGGAATCGCTAGGCAATCTCGCCTCGGGCATGATGATCGCCATCAATGAACCGTTCAAGGTCGGCGATTTCGTCGAAATTGCAGGCTTTGCCGGGACGGTGAACGAGGTCAACATGATGGCAACTGTGCTCGCAACGGGCGACAACAAGAAAATCGTCGTCCCCAACAAAAGCGCATGGGGCTCGCCTATCGTGAACTACTCGGCGCTCGGCAAACGTCGCGTCGACCTCACCGTGGGCATATCGTATGGCAGCGACATCACAAAGGCGATTGAAATCGCGACGCGAACCGTCTCCGCCATTCCCGGCGTACTCGCCGAGCCCGCGCTGCGCGTGGCGACGTCTTCGCTCGACGACAGCGCAGTCACGCTCGTCGTGCGCCCGTGGGTGAACGGCGCCGACTACTGGACGGTCCACGCCGCCGCGCTCAAGGCCGTCAAGGAGGCGTTCGACCGCGAAGGCATCTCCATCCCCTTCCCGCAACTCGATGTGCATGTGGACAAGGCCTGAGTCCTGGATGTCCTAGATGTCCTTTTCAACGAGGAACAAGTATTCTTGATGGCCGGAGGCGTCGCGTTTCCAATCGCCGGTCCAGGACATGGACGACATGACGTGGGAGCGATAGTCAATCGAGACTGCCTGGAGGAGGCGCCCGTGGGAGGCGATCGAATCCAATAGTTCCTCGCGGGTGGCGCGGCCGCCGGAGCTGTATGAAAGCAGGATGAAAGGCGCATCGGTCTTGCCGAGAAGTTCGTCAATGGCCGAGATCGCGACAAAGCGGCCGTCTTCTCCGCGCCGGAAGTCCTCGAACACGGAACCGCACTCGACATCGCGCGAATCCACGCGCCGCGCCGCTTTGCCGAAGACTTCGGGTTTGTCGTTCAGCACCACCGATTTCCAGATATGGTAATACGCGCCGTATCTGACGCGGCTGGGGGGCATCTTCTCGTTGTTCGAGCCGTAGGGCGGGTCGAAGTAGGCAAGGTCGAACGAACGGCCTCGTATCGCGTCGAACACGTCGCCCCTGAGCACGGTATGGCGGGCGGAGTCGGTCGCAAAACGGCGCGGCAGGCGCAGTGTCAGGGGTTTATAGCTCCTGCGCGACCAATGCTTGAGGTAGGAAACGTAGTGGCCGAGGGTGGAGTCCACCGCGTCCATGGCGAGCATGAGGCTTGAAAGCAGAACGGACGTGTCGGTCTTGTCGAGGCGGAAAGAATCGATGCGCTCGCGTACGGCGTCGATTTTCATGGCGTTCCGGCGCTGGAACGGTTTTTTGCACCCATCCGCCCCTTCGCCGCCGTAGTTCGCCGCGAACCACCCCTCGACGCCTTCGAGCGCATTGAGTTCGTCGATGAGCGGCGCGTAGAAGGAGTCGGGCTTGGCGGACTTGAGGTAGCAGAGCGCGAAGGCCTCCGACCAGTGGGCGACGTCGTTAGACGTGACGGCAAAGCCCATTTGCGCGAACGCCTGCGAGACACGCGTCGTGCCGGAGAAGCCGTCCAGCACGCTCGTAAATCCACGATCGCGGACGATTTGCTCGATATATGGCAGAAGTCTCAGTTTCGACCCTGCGTATTTTACTCCTTCTGTTTCCACAACACGCAATATTATAGCATAGGCAGCGGGAAGTTGAAAAGTTGAAAATGGAGGATTCTTGCCAAAGCAAGTGCCCGCGGTGCATAGGCATTTGCCTTGCCCGTCCGCATTTCAACTTTTCAGCCGAAGCCCTAGACGCTAGGGCGGAAATGTGATATAATATCCATCTTGAAAGGGTAAATGGCATGACACTTGCAGAACTGGAAAATGCGAAGGCGCAAAGCCTGGCGGAAATCAATGCGGCGGACGCGTCTCAAATCGATGCGCTCAGGGTGAAATATGTCGGCCGCAACGGCTCGATTCCGGCGCTGATCAAGGCGATGAAAGATGTTCCCAAGGAGGAGCGTCCGGCGTTCGGCAAGGCCGTGCAGGCGTGGAAGGCCGAAGTGGAAGCGGCGCTCGGCGCAAAGGGCGGAGCCGGCGCAGGCGAGCGCGCAGTCGAGGCCGATTTGACGATGCCGGGCCGCTGGCGCGGCCTCGGCGTCAAGCATCCGCTCTCTCGCGTAATCGAGGAGAGCGCGGCCATTTTCGCCCGCCTCGGCTTCACCGTCGCCGACGGCCCGGAGCTGGAAAACAAATTCAACAACTTCACGGCCCTCAACACGCCCGCCCACCATCCCTCGATGGACCGCAGCGACACGTTCTGGTTTGGCGACGACTGCCTCCTCCGCACCCAGACCTCGCCGGTCCAGATCCGCACGATGATGGCCAACAAGCCGCCGATCCGCGTCATCTGCCCGGGCCGCACGTATCGTCGCGACACCACCGACGCCACTCACTCCGCCAACTTTCACCAGATCGAAGGCCTCTACGTCGACACGAAAAGCGTATCGCTCGCCGACCTCAAGAGCGTGCTCGCCTACTTCGCAAAGGAAATGATGGGCGATGGCGTCACGGTGCGCTTCCGCCCGCACTTCTTCCCCTTCACGGAGCCGTCGGTCGAAGTCGACTTCACCTGCCACGTCTGCAAGGGCAAAGGGTGCAACGTCTGCAAACAGTCGGGCTGGATCGAAGTCGCCGGCGCAGGCATGGTGGATCCTCGCGTGTTCAAATTCGTCGGCTACAATCCGGAGGAGGTCTCCGGCTATGCATTCGGCTTCGGCGTCGAACGCATTGCGATGATCAAATACGGCATCGCCGACATCCGCTGGCTCTACGAAAACGACATCCGCTTTCTCTCTCAGCTGGGATGAACCTCTAGGAATCCGGAATCTCTAGAACCACCAGGACTCTCAACCAATGATCACAATTTACAAATGGGACAACGGCGGGCTGAAGGAGACGCCCGAGTTTGCGGAGAGTTGCTGGATCAATCTGGTCGAGCCGACTACCACCGAACTCGAGCGCGTCCTCGTCCATTCGCAAGTGCCGCGGGACTTCCTCACCGACCCGCTCGACGCCGACGAGCGTCCGCGTTTCGATTACGACGACGACTCCAACATGCTCATCGTCCACGTCCCGTGTCCCGTGGAAGATGAAGATTCGCCCTACCCCTACCGCACAATCCCGCTCGGCATCATCCTCTTCGGCAAGAGCGTGATTACGGTTTGCTCGGCGAAGACTCCCGTCACGACGGCGTTTCTCGACCAAATCCGCCGCGTCTGCCCTCCCGCCGACCGCTACCGCTTCGCCTTCCGCCTGCTGTGGCACGGCGGCGTCCTGTTCCTGCGCTATCTGCACGATATCCACCTGCGCACGAACGCTCTCGAAGAAGAACTGCACGAGACGATTTCCAACGAGGCGCTGTTGAAACTCCTCACCATCGAAAAAACCCTCGTCTACTTCACAACGTCCCTCAAGGCGGATACGATCGCCCTCGCCCGCGCCAACACCGCCCGACAGATGATGCTTTCCGAGGACGACCGCGACCAGCTCGAAGACGCGATGGTCGAATACCAGCAGGCCCTGGAGACCGCGACCATCCACGCGAACATCCTCAACGGCACGCTCGATACATTCGCCTCGCTCATCAACAACAACCTGAACAACGTGATGAAATACCTGACGGCGGCGACGATTCTCCTCGCCGCCCCTACCCTCATCGCGTCGATCTATGGCATGAACATCAAACTGCCGTTCGCGGCGCGGGCGAACGCGTTTGGTATTGTGATGAGCATTTCCCTCGTTCTCGCCTGCGTCATCGGGGCGGTGTTCTTCATCTTGTCCAAAAAGCGGAGATTCTAGATGTTGAAGTTTGTGCTTGCCGGGATTTCGATTTGCGCGGCGTTTGCGGTTTTTGCAGACGATGCCGCGATATCGGAAACCGAAATCTGGAACGAAGGCGTGGAGTTCTACCGCGCCGGCGATGCGACGAACGCGCTGGAGCGTCTGCGCCCTCTCCTCCTGTCGCGCAAATACGGTGCGAGGGCGGCGGAAATCGTCGGTGCGCTCGCCTACGAGAAAGCGACCTCGCCCGTGACAGCGGAACAAGGCGGCGACACGCTTGCCGCGCTTGAGGAGGCGGCCGCCGCTGCGCAGATCGCCCTTCGCGCCGCCCCGGACGACGAACGCGCGCGCAGGAATTTTACGCGCGCCGTCAAGGAACTGCCCGAACTGCGCAAGACGCGCCATCTGAACAGCGTCCTCGCCACCGCCCAGGGGAAGAGCGCCGACGGCATCCTCCTCGCCGCACGCGACGCCTCGCGCGCTATCATGTCCGACGCGACCACCTACCGCACCAATTCCGCCGCCGTCGCCATCGCGCTTGGCGACGCCCTGGAGCAGCGCGCGAAGAAACTCGCCGACGACTGGCTCGCAGTCCGCGAAGGCATCGCCCAGGCTGTCACGAACGAAGAACAAGCCGCCACCATCGTCGAACAGCTCGACCAATGCCGCGAGCGCACCCTCGCCGCCGCCAAGGCGCTCGGCGACCTTCAGGACGGCGCCTACGGCCTCGCCGCGCAGTCGGAGGACGACTTCAACCGCTACTTCAAACTCGTCGCCCTCCCTCGCGCCGCAATCGAAGAGGACCTCGTCTGCCAGTCGAACGCCTGGCAGGATGTAGAGAATTTCAACAACCGCTCGTGGCAGCAGGAAGCTCTCGACCTGACGCGCATGTTCCGCATCAAGTTCCCCGCCTGGGCCCAGCAGTACGAACAGGCCGCACAGGCCGATACCAACAAGCCCCCGTTCACGGCCGAAGCGCAGGCGAAAATCTCCGCCCTCTCCACAGAACTCGAAAAACTGCAAATCGATTGCGTGAAGAACGAACTCCCGCCGCAGCAGGAAGCCGCCGTCGGCCTCATACGCGAAATAATCGAGCTCATGCCAAAGGACCAGTCTTCCCAGAACGGCCAATCCTCCGACAACTCGCAACAGAAACAGAACGACAATTCCGACAAGGACAAGAACAAGAACGACGAAGATCCGTCCCAGCAGAACGGCGAGCCGCAAGAGCAGCAGGCCGAGGCACAGCAAGAAGAAGAGCGGCAAGCCGAAGAAAAGGAATCTGGGAACGAGCAGAGCGAGGACGACAAGGAGATCGAGGCCATCCTCAAGAAGGCGCAGGAACGCGCAGACGAACACGAAGCCGACAAGAAGGCACGCATGCGCCGCATCCCCCTCGCCCCGAACGAAAGAGACTGGTAGCCGGCAGAGATTTTTCGATTTTCGATTTTTCGATTTTCGATTTATTTCACGCCTTCATTTTAACACAGAGAAGCAGAGTTTTGTTGTGTTTGAGAGCAAATCGCAAATCGCAAATCGCAAATCAATGAAAATCGTCGTAGCATGTGGCGGGACAGGCGGTCACGCATTTCCGGGGCTCGCGGTTGCAAAAGAATTGCAACGCCGCGGCCATGACGTCACCGTATGGGAATCCGGCCGCGATATAGAGTCGAGCGTGATGCGTTCATGGGACGGCAAGGGATTCTCGACTTACGCCAAGCAGCTTTCGGCGAAGAACGCGTTTGCGATCCTGCGCAGCATTTGGCGCTGCCGTCGCGAGATGAAGCGCGAGGCGCCGGATGCGTTGCTGGCGATGGGCAGTTATTCGTCGCTGCCGCCGGTGCTCGCGGCGAAAAAGGCCGGCGTGCCGATCGTCCTCCACGAAGCGAACACCATCCCAGGCCGCGCCGTAGACTACCTCGCGAAATACGCGAACGTGGTCGCAACAAGTTTTGCCATCACATCGAAGTATCTCAAAAACGCCAAGACGGAACTCACGGGTCTGCCCATCCGCGAAGAGATTGACGGCGGCAAGCGTTTCGATTTCGTACCGCCGGATTCGTTCGTCGTGTTCATAACAGGCGGCAGCCAGGGCGCCCACGCGGTGAACATGCTCGCGACAGAAGCACTCGCGATGGTGAAGGCGGAGCTCGATCAGCGCGGCGAGGAATGCAAGCGCAAGCTCTACGTCATACACCAGTCGGGCATGCGCGACGAGGGAATTGTCATGGCCGCATACATGCAGGCGGGGATTCCCGCCCGCGTGCATGGTTTCGAGAAGGAGATGGCGAACGCGTTTGCGACGGCGGATCTTGTAATCGCCCGCGCCGGCGCTTCAACATGCTTTGAACTCGCCGCCTGCGGCAAGAGCGCCCTTCTCATCCCGCTCCCGAGCGCCTTGCGCAACCACCAGCACTTCAATGCCGCCGCCTTCTCCGCCGCCGGCGCCGCCGACGAGGGCATACAGGAGAAGCTCTCCGCCCAGCAGCTGTGCCAATACATCCTCGACCGCTACGACCATCCTGAAAAGCTCGCCGCGACGTCCGCCAAAATCAAGGCGCTTTACACCCCTGGCGCCGTCTCCCGCGTCGCAGACCTCGTTGAAAAGGTTAAAGGGTGAATGGACTAGAAGTTCTAGAAACCTAGAAATCTAGAAGCTCTAGAATGCCCGCCGGTCCTTCCCTCTTTCCTCTTTCCTCTTCCCTCTTCCCTCCCATGCGCTCCCACGTCCTGTTTTTTGCGCTTCCGATGTTCGCGGCCTTGCTGATGCAGGCAGCGATGGCTGGAAGGCACGGCGAAATGCCGTCTGAGGAACTTGTGCGCCGCCAGGCTCGCAGCGTTCATCTCTTCTACCATCCATTCGCACCTCTCGCGCAAAGCGCCATGGCGTCGGTCGAAGTGCTCGAATCGGCGCCGCATTCGTATTTCATGGTGCTTGGCTGGGACACCGGCTACTGCGGTTTCCAGGAATTGGCGGACGGCCAGCGCTGTTTCATCTTCTCGCTGTGGGATCAAGGCGACATGTACGACTTAAAAGCACGGGAAAAGTATGTCGACGAAGCCAAACGCGCGCGCCTCGTCTATGCCGCGCCAGATGTCGAAGTCGGCCGTTTCGAACTCGAAGGCACGGGCGCGCGCACTCTCACGAAAGTCGATTGGCGCGAAAACGAACCCATGCGCGTAAAGATCGATTCCACGCCGGACGGCGGCGAGCGCATGGCGTATACTGCGCAAATCAAAGTCGGCACGAACGACTGGAAACGCATTGCGACCATATCCGCCGTCTGCACTAAACCTGAGCAGCGCGGCGTAACGGGCATCCATTCGTTCGTCGAAGATTTCGCGCGCGACTATAAGAGCGTCAAAATCCCCCACCGCGCCCGTTTCTTCGATGTCTGCACCTCGGCATCGGCGACGTCGCGCTGGGTGCGCGTCGAGCGCGCCCGCTTCTCCGCAGATAGCACCCCTTCCAATGCCATAGACGCCTGGTCGGACGCGCCCGGCTCGTTCCGCCTCTCCACCGGCGGCGATACGCAAAACCTCCACGCGCCTCTCTGGTCCGTAATCGAAAGCGCAAAGCCATGACCATCAAGGACATCCCAATCGTCGATCGCGCATTGCGCAAAGAGTTTGCGGCTCACGAGGCGCCAATCATCGAGTTGATACAAGCCCACACCAAGGATCCCTTCTGCGTCCTCGTGGGCACGATTCTCTCCGCACGCACGAAAGACGCCTGCACGGCGGGGGCGGTGAAGCGGCTGTTCGCGACGGCCACGGGCAGGGTTTTCACGCCGGCCGATCTCGAAGCGCTGAGCGTCGAAGAAATCGAGCGCCTCATATACCCTGTAGGCTTCTACCGCGACAAGGCCCGCCACCTGCATGCGCTGCCGGGCGTGCTGAAGGAGAAATTCGGCGGCGTGCTGCCAAGCACCGTCGAGGAATTGTGCGAACTGCCGGGCGTCGGCAGGAAGACCGCCAACCTCACCGTCGCAGTCGGCTTCGACCTGCCGGCCATATGCGTCGACGTCCATGTCCACAGGATTTGCAACTGGCTCGAACTCGTTTCCACAAAGACGCCGCTCGAAACCGAAATGGCGCTTCGCAAAATCCTGCCGGTAAAATACTGGAAGACCTGGAACAGCCACCTCGTCTCGTTCGGCCAGACGCGCTGCTCGCCCGTCAAACCACGCTGCCAAGGCTGCCCCATCGCCCGCTTCTGCCACAGCCCGAAGAAAACCGCGTAGCGAATTTCCTGCGCCAAGCCCTTTCCACTACGGCTGAAAATATGTTATAATACTCGAACCAAACAAGGACTTCAAAACCATGATTCTTTTGCTAGGCGAAAATGCTTATTCCCCTTTCAGGATGGATGCCATAAAGGCGGCGATTCTTTCTCTCGCGCCCGAGCTTGAAAGCGTCGAGATCGACGCGCGCTGGGTCTATGCGCTCCAGATGGCCGACAAGGCGTTCACCGTCGAAGAACTCCGCAGGGCTGGCGTCCTTCTCAACGCGACCGGCGACATGGACGAGGCCGACTTCTTCGTCACGCCTCGCAAGGGGACGATCTCGCCGTGGTCCTCCAAGGCGACGGACATCTTCCGCAACTGCGGCCTAGGCTCGATCCTGCGCGTCGAGCGCGGCATACGCTATCGCGTCGACGCGCGCCTCAAACACAACGAATCTCAAAAACTCGGTTTCGCCAAGGAGACTCTGCCCTCGAACTTCACCCTTCCCCCTGCATGCCTGCAGGCGCTATACGACAAGATGACCGAAGGCGTCTACGAAAATATCGACGACCTCTTCAAGGAGGGCGAACCCAAGCGCGGCCGCACATACGACGTCCTCGCCAAGGGCGTGGACGCCATCAAGGAGGCAAACGAGGAAATCGGCCTTGCCATCAGCGAGCCGGAGATGGAATATCTCGCCAAGTATTTCAAGGGCGCCGGGCGCAACCCGACCGATACCGAGCTCGTCATGTTCGGCCAGGTCAATTCCGAGCACTGCCGCCACAAGATCTTCGGGGCGAAGTTCATCATCGACGGCAAGGAGATGCCGCACTCGCTTTTCGGAATGATCAAGAACACGCACGAGAAGCGCCCGAAAGACACTCTCTCGGCCTACAAGGACAACTCTTCCGTCGTGAAGGGCTTCGACACCGATGTATTCTCGATCGACCCCGCGACGAATGGATACTCGTTCCGCCGCGACAAGCTCGACCAGCTCATGAAGGTGGAGACGCACAACCACCCGACGGCGATTTCGCCCTACCCCGGCGCGGCGACAGGCGTCGGCGGCGAAATACGCGACGAGGCGGCGACCGGCACCGGCTCGCGCACGGTGGCAGGCATTTGCGGCTTCATGGTCTCCAACCTCCGCATCCCCGGCTTCCCGCAACCGTGGGAGCGCAAGTTCGCCGACTTCCCGACGCGCCTTGCGACGCCGCTCCAGATCATGACGGACGGCCCCATTGGCGGCGCGAACTTCGGCAACGAGTTCGGCCGTCCGCAGCTCTGCGGCTTCTTCCGCACGTATGAAGGCGAAATTGCAGGCGAACTGCGCGGCTACCACAAGCCTATCATGCTCGCCGGCGGCATGGGCGTCATCCGCCGCTCGCAGGTGCAAAAGCGCGACGTGCCCACCGGCGCCTTGATTGTGCAGATCGGCGGCAGCGCGATGAGGATAGGACTTGGCGGCGGCGCGGCCTCTTCAATGATGACCGGCACCAACTCCGAGGCGCTCGACTTCAATTCCGTCCAGCGCGGCAATGCCGAGATGCAGCGCCGCTGCCAAGGCGTCATCGACGCTTGCAGCTCCCTCGGCGAGAAAAACCCGATTTTCTCCATCCACGATATCGGCGCCGGCGGCCTCTCCAACGGTTGCCCGGAACTCGTCGAGGCCACCGGCGGCAAGTTCCACTTGCGCAAGGTCCACAACGAAGAGCGCTCGATGAGCCCGATGGAAATATGGTGCTGCGAAGCGCAGGAGAGATACGTCCTCGCTCTCAAGCCCGAAGCGCGCGAGTTCTTCGAGGCGCTTTGCGAGCGCGAACGCTGCCCCGTCGCTTTCATCGGCGAAGCGACCGGCGACGGCCAACTCGTCCTTGAAGACGAGCACTTCGGAGATTTCCCGATCGACATGGACATCAAGGTCCTCCTAGGCAAGCCGCCGCGCATGGTCCGCGACGTGAAGCGCGTCAAGAAGCAGCACGGGAAGTTGAACCTTGAGGGCGTCAAGCCGTCCGAGGCGCTCCTCCGCGTGCTGCACCTCCCGGCCGTCGCAGACAAGACGTTCCTCGTCACAATCACCGACCGCACCGTCACAGGCCGCGTCGTCCGTGACCAGATGGTCGGCAAATATCAGCTTCCGGCCGCCGACTGTGCAGTCACCACGATGGGCTACACGACTTACGAAGGCCAGTCGATGGCGACCGGCGAGCGCACGCCGATCGCCCTCCTCGACGGTCCCGCCTCGGGCCGCATGGCCGTGAGCGAGGCGATTACGAACCTCGCCGCCGCGCCCGTCGGCGACATCTCCGAAATCCGCCTCTCCGCAAACTGGATGGCCCCCTGCGGCGAAGATGGCGAAGACGCGATACTATACGACACCGTCAAGGCCGTGGGCCTCGACTTCTGCCCTGCTCTCGGCGTCTCGATCCCCGTCGGCAAGGATTCTTGCTCGATGCACACGACGTGGGAGGATTCGCAAGGCGTGCGCCAGCGCCAGGTGGCGCCGCTCTCGCTCGTCGTCTCTTCCTTCGCGCCGGTGAAGGACGTCCGCCTCACGCTCACGCCGGATCTCAAGCCCGACCCGGATGGCGAGGCCTCGTTCCTGATCCTCGCCGATCTCTCGCGCGGCGAGAAGCCGCTCGGCGCCACCGCCCTCGCGCAAGTCTACGGCCAGCTGGGCGACACCCACGCCGACTGCAAGGCGGAGGACCTCAAGGAGTTCTTCAACGCGACGCAGAAAATCGTCAAGGAGCGTCTCGCGCTCGCCTACCACGACCGCTCCGACGGCGGCATCGCAGTCACGCTCGCCGAAATGGCGTTCACCGGCGGCCGCGGCATCGTCGCGAAACTTCCAGACGGCGATGCGCTCGCGGAACTCTTCAACGAACAGCCGGGCGCCGTCCTCCAAGTCGCAGAAAAGAATGTCGACAAGGTCCTCAAAATCTACAAGAAGCACAATGTCGAGGCATTCGTGATAGGCGCCGTCCTCAGGTCTTCGCGCGCGTTCAACGTCTTCACGGGCGAGCGCCAGTGCATCGCGACAGACATCACGGCGCTCCGCCGCGCCTGGAGCGAGACTACATACCGCATGCAGGCTTTGCGCGACAACCCCGTCTGCGCCCGCCAGGAATACGACAACGCCCTCGACGAGTCCGACCCCGGCCTCACGTTCAAGTTGACGTTCGACCCGGACGCCGGCCTCGCCTCGCGCCCCGGCCGTCTCGCCACCCTCGCCAAGGCGAAGGAGCAGACCGCCCAGCCCTCGCTCTTCGACATGATCGACTCCTCCGCCGCCAAACCGCCGCGCATGGCGATCCTTCGCGAGCAAGGCGTGAACGGTCATATCGAAATGGCCGCGGCGTTCGCCCTCGCCGGTTTCGATTGCCAGGACGTCCACATGAGCGACCTCATCGCCGGACGCGTCGACCTCGCTGATTTCAAGGGGCTTGTCGCCTGCGGCGGCTTCTCCTACGGCGACGTCCTTGGCGCAGGTTCCGGCTGGGCGAGGTCGATTCTCTTCAACGACCGGCTCAAGGCAATGTTCAAGGCGTTCTTCGAGCGCCCGGACACCTTCTCGCTTGGCGTTTGCAACGGCTGCCAGATGCTCTCCCAGCTCAAGGACATCATCCCAGGCGCGGAAGGTTGGCCGAAATTCGTAAAGAACATCTCAGAGCAGTTTGAAGCGCGCTACGCCACGATCGAAATCGAGGATACCCCTTCCATCTTCTTCAAGGGCATGGCGGGGTCTCGCCTCCCCATCGCCGTCGCGCACGGCGAGGGACGCGTCTGGACCGAAGGCTGGACGCCCGGCATATGCGCCGCGCACTTCGTCGACGGCCGCGGCAACGCGACCACTCGCTACCCGTGGAACCCGAACGGCTCGTTCGGCGGCCAGACCGCCTTCACAACGGCCGACGGCCGCGCGACGATCATGATGCCGCACCCTGAACGTGGCTTCCGCTCGTGCCAGCTTTCCTACAACCCGGGCGTCTTCACCGGCGAGGCGGGTCCTTGGATGCGTATGTTCGAAAACGCCTACGCGTTCGCAACCATTTAGCATGCAGAGATTTTCGATTTGCGATTTGCACTCTCAGCATCCCTTTTTAACACAGAGGCACAGAGGCACAGAGGAACACAAAGAATTTTTCGATTTTTCGATTTGCGCCCGGGGCCTCTGTGCATCTCTGTGACTCTGTGTTAAAAAGGAAGGCTTGAAATAAATCGTAAATCGTAAATCGTAAATCGAAAATCGTAAATCGCAAATCGTAAATTGCTATGAAAAAGACAACGAAAAAGGAAGCCGCCGCGAAGCCGGCGAAAGTGAACGCCCCCAACATGGTCATCGCCCAGTCGGGCGGGCCTTCGATGGTAATCAACGCCTCGCTCGTCGCCGCGGTGCTGACTGCGCAAGTCGCCAGGAAGAATGGCGCCATGGGCAAGATTCTCGGCGCGCGCCACGGCGTCGAGGGGCTCCTCAATGGCGATTTCATCGACCTCACGAGCCTTCCCGCGAAAAAGGCGGAAGCCATCGCCCTTACGCCTTCTTCCGCGCTCGGCTCCTGCCGCCACAAGCCTGACGCCGAAGACTGCAAAAAGATTTTCGAAGTCTTCAAGAAAAACCGCGTCGGCTACTTCTTCTACATCGGCGGCAACGACTCCGCCGACGCCGCGCGCATCGTCGCGGAAGAAGCGGAGAAAGAAGGATATCCCCTCATCGCCTACCACATCCCTAAGACGATCGACAACGATCTGCGCTCCTGCGACCACACCCCGGGCTACGGTTCCGCAGCCAAGTTCGTCGCATCCGCTCTCATGGGCGACGACCTCGACAACCGCGCTCTCGGCGGCGTCAAGATCGACATCATCATGGGCCGCGACGCCGGCTTCCTCACCGCCGCCTCCGCACTCGCCCGCAAGCGCCCTGACGACGGCCCGCATCTCATCTACCTCCCCGAAGTCCCCTTCACCGTGGAGAAATTCGTCGCAGACGTAAAAGCCGCGATGAAGAAGTTCGGACGCTGCGTCATCGCCGTTTCCGAGGGCATTCGCGGCAAAGACGGAGTGCCGATCGGCGCCAAGCTCGGCTCGGGCGAAAAGGACTCCCACGGCAACGTCCAGATGTCCGGCTCCGGCGCTCTTGGCGACTACCTCGCAGGCATCCTCAAGGAGAAGGCCGCCGTCAAGCGCGTGCGCGCCGATACGTTCGGCTACCTCCAGCGCTCCTTCCCGGCCATGCAGAGCGAAAGCGACTTTGCCGACGCATCCTTCGCCGGCCAGAAAGCCGTCATGTTCGCCGTCATGGCCGCTTGCGGCGACAAGAGCGTCCCCGTGAAGGGCACGGTCGGCATCGTCCGCAAGCCCGGCAAGAAGTACAAGGTGGACTACATTGCGCTCCCGATCAAGGACGCCGCCAAGTTCACCCGCTCCGTCCCCAAGGAGTTCATCGCCAAGAACGGCCATGACGTCACTCCCGCGTTCATCGAGTATGCCAAGCCCCTCCTCGGCGACCTCCCGCCGACGGAAGTACTGTAAAAAGTCCTGAGTCCTAAGTCCTGAGTTCATCTCCCGGTGCGACAAAACAAGCCTCTCAAATAACTCTTCCTTGTTCGAGACCGTTGGCTCCTGGACTTAGGACTTTACAACCTTTCACCATCTCCCATCGCCATGCTGGAATTCACGGAAAACCAACGCAAAACCGTCGCAAGCGGAGCGACGGTGCTCGCGCTCGCATTGGTCTTTGCATTCGTCGCGCTTGTCGTCTGGGGCATTTTGAAGGCGCTTGCCTTCGTCTCTGCGGCAATAATTCCAGTGGTGATGGGATTTTTCCTTTCGCTCTTTTTCAAGCCGTATTACAGATTCTGGGTGCGACTCGTGAAAAACCCGACCCTGGCCCTCGCGGTGATGTTGCTCACGCTGTTCATCCCGCTTGGCATATTCATCTGGTATGCAGGGTCGGTAATGCTGGAGCAGATTTCGAATCTCGTCGCGCAAGGGCCGGCGTTGGTCGCGAAAGTAATGGATTGGTTCCGCACTACATTCCCCAAGGCGCGCATGCTCCTCGACCAGTTCGGCGTGCCGTATGAAGACCTGGGCAAGCTTTACACAAACTACGGCGGCGCTGCGATGAAAGCTGGTTCCGGCGCGCTCAAGTGCCTTTCCACGATCGCGACAGCCATCGTCTCGCTCATATTCTTCGTTTTCTTCTTGATGTCCAAAGACCGCACAGGCGGCGAGATCGTGAACGAAATGCCGTTTCTCAAAGACGAGACCAAACAATTCGTCGCAGAACAAATCGACTCGTTCGTGGAAAT
>DFGB01000010.1:38152-41184 GCA_002371135.1 Verrucomicrobia bacterium UBA3761
GGCGCTGGCTTCAGCATCGTCGGCGTCCCCTACGGCTTCATCATCGGCTTCGCCCTCGGCATACTCAACTTGATACCGCTTTTCGGTTCTGTAGTGTGCCTTCCCGTCGCGCTGCCGCTCGCGTATTTCGGGCACGATGGCTCGCTCACCCGCCTCATCCTCGCCATTGCAGTCTGGACGGCAGGCCAGCTCGCGGACGGATACATCCTGACGCCGCGCATACAAGGCGACAAGACGGGCCTTGGCTACGCAGGCGTCATATTCAGCTTCTTCTTCTGGGCCACGGTGCTCGGGCCCATGTTGGGGATGCTCCTTGCAATTCCCCTTTCCGCTTTCTGCACCGTCCTCTGGCGCGCACTCAAATCGCGCTACATCAAACCCGTTGTTTGAGCCGCTCGACGACGGGGGCGATGAACGCTTCCTCGACCTCCATGCCGATAGGGATGTTGGGTTTGTTCCCGCCGTGGTAGTCGCTGCCGGCCGTCTTGAGGAAGCCAATTCGCGTTGCAATATCGGTAAATACGAAATCCTCTCCCGGCGAATTCGCCTGGTAGAGCGCTTCCAGCCCGTCGAGCCCCGCTTCCTTGAGCCGCCACAACTCGCGCTCGGCCTTGGCAAAATCGCATCCGCCGTGCTTCCACGAGACGCACCAGAATTTCGGATGCGCCATCACTGCAATGCCCCCCGCCGCATGGACGGCGGCGAAAGCCTCTTCCTGCGTGGGGTGCCAGCGCTCTTCATATGCGCGCGTCTCTGGCGGCGAATCTGGCGCGAGGTAAGTCTGGAATGCGCTCTTCAAACCCGGCGCGTAGCCGTGATCGAAAAGCCACCGCGCAAAATGCGGCCGCGCGAGAATATCGCCCTTCGCATATGCCGCAATTTCGTCGACTGGGATTGCGATGCCCATTCGTGCGAAGTTTTCGATTATCCTCGCATTGCGGGCGTTGCGCCCTTCCAGGATTTTCGCGAGCAATGTCTTGAACGCCGAATTTTCGGGGTCGACGCCAAGGCAGAGCATGTGGAAGCGATCGAACCCTGCACCAGGTTCGATGCTCAATTCAGCCCCGGCGACGCGCAAGGCCGGACCCGGCGCGGCCGCGAGAAACTCGCCCGTTCCGTCGCAATTGTCGTGATCGGTCAGCGCCGCGATGGCAAAAGACGCGGTCTTCGCTGCAATCTCGGTCGGGGAATCCGTCCCGTCGCTCGCCGTTGAATGAACATGAAAATCTACAAGCATAGAGAAGTTGAGAAGTTGAAAAGTTGAAAGGTTGAAAACACTACCATGCAATAGGTTTTTATCGCAGAGACGCAGAGACGCAGAGTTTCCAAGGTTTTTCGCATTTTTCATGAGACGTCAAATCAACACACTCTTTAGCCAAAATGAAAGAACTATGCGCTGTGCATATGAAATAACACCAACAAAATCCATAATCTCTGCGTCTCTGCGTCTCTGCGTCTCTGCGATAAAAATCTATTGTATGCTATTGAAGTTGAAAGGTTGAAAAGTTGAAAGGTTGAAAGGTTGAAAGGTTGAAGAACAAACGGATTTGCCCGGGCCTGACGGCCCTCGCTAATGCAAGCGGCGTTAGCCGCGAACAGACCCGTTTGTCAATCTTCAACCTTTATCGCGCATTCGAGCCGCGCGAGCCAGTCGTCGAGGCGGGCCTTTGTATCGCATTCTACTATGAGCCGCAAATACGGCTCGGTGTTCGATTTGCGAACGTTTATCCACCCTTCGTCGAATTCAAGCCGGACGCCGTCTATAGTCGAGCGCGACGTCTCGCGGGCGAGTTTCGCCGCGCATTCAAGAACGCGCCCGATCGCCGCATCCTTGTCCTCTACCTTGAAATTGCGTTCGCCGGAGTTCGCCCAAGGCGAGACGATCGGGAGCATCAACCGGGAAACTGTCGCCCCCGCGCGTTTCGCTTTCGCGAACGCCTTGAGTATTCGCGTCGCCGCCAAGAGCCCAGAATCGCAATTGTGGAAATCGCCGAAGTAGTAATGGCCAGCAAGTTCTCCGCCGCAGATTGCGGCCATACGCCGCATGGCAGGCTTTGCAAACGCGTGCCCGACAGGCACCATGAAAGGATGCGCATGCATCGCCTTGAGTCGCTCGATCGCACCGCGCGAAGTGCGTATGTCGTGGAGGACGACGCGCTTTTCAATCCCGATATCCGGCATAGCGGAGAATACGATTGGTATAAGGTAGTCCGGCTGGATGAACTCGCCGCGCTCGTCTACGAACATCGCCCGGTCCGCGTCGCCGTCGAATATGACGCCGCAGTCGAGGCCGTTCTCCCGGACTGTCTTCGCCAGTTGCTCGCGCGCCTCGGCTTTCAGCGGATTTGGCGCGTGGCACGGGAACGAGCCGTCGAGCGTGTCGTTGATCACGACAGCACCCGGGAACATCTCGTGCGCGAAAAGCGACGCCATGCCATTCGAACAATCGACCGCGAAACGGAGAAGAGAATACTCGCCAGGCGAGACTCTCGCCTTCTGCCATTCGATATACCGCGCGAGGACGTCCTTGGTCTCGACCGCGGGCGCCGACGATGGGCGGGGAGAGCCCTTCGCAAAGCCTGGCTCGGCAATCGTCTTTTCGACATCTGCAAGACCGTCCGCATACCCAACCGGCAGCGCACCGGCCTTCGAAACCTTCATGCCGTTGTCCGACGGGGGATTGTGCGACGCTGTTATCATCACGCTCGCGTCATACCCGTCCTCCGCCGTGAAGTGATACACCATCGGCGTCGTGACAAGGCCGATATCCGTCACCTTGCATCCGGCCGAGACAAGTCCCGAAACAAGCGCATCGCGCACAAGCGGACTCGTCTCGCGGCAGTCGCGGCCGACCAGCCAATTCCTGGCGGCGAGCCTCTGCGGCAGCGCAAGACCTATTTTATACACCGTATCGAGATCGAAATCGACCCCGTACGTGCCTCGCATATCGTAAGCTTTGAAGAATGACATGTTTTGAAATCAATAGCATACAATAGATTTTTATCGCAGAGACGCAGAGATTATGGATTTTG
>DFGB01000010.1:41343-49491 GCA_002371135.1 Verrucomicrobia bacterium UBA3761
TCTCTGCGATAAAAATCTATTGTATGGTAGTGTTTTGAAATATCAAATAACGATAGTATTATAGCACATTCCCATCGGGGTGTGCAAGAGGGCCAACCCCTTGCCGGTTGAACATCCGGTTTTGGAGTTTCAGCTCAGGCCTCCCACGGTCTCGGAGGAGGCGGGAGGATGTAGATTTTGTCAGCCGGATTGTATGTCGTGTCGCTTTGCGGGAAGAGTTTTGAAAGCCCCGAGAGGAATTCGACCGTGGTCGAAACGCGGAACGCGTCGCCGAGGTCGACAATCGCCGTCGTCCCGTCTTTGAATACGATAGAAAGCTTGATGTTCAAGTGTCCGGGGTTCGCCGCGGCAAGCGCGCGAAGCGCCTCGATCTTTTTGACCGCATCCGGGTCGTCGCGCATTACTCTGATCGAGAGCGCCTTGGAAAGAGTCGCCATCGCGTTTTCCAGGGGATGCGCTTCCTTGATCGTGAAGCTCAAGTCGCCGAGGGAAGGATGCTCGCGATTGATGTCCGACTTGTCGTAGTTTATCCTGTGCGAAATTTCGCCGGAGAGCATCACAAGCGTGTCGACGCGGTTTTCAATATTCTCGCAGCGCGCGAAATTGTCCGCGAAGATCATCCCCTCGATCGTTCCCGTTCCGTCGTCGAGGCCGAGAATCGCCCACCTGCCTCCCATGGAGCCGTCGGGACGCGGCTTGCCGGGACGTATGCTGCACGATGTCAGCGTGCCGATCATGCGCACGTCGAGGTGCGTGAGCATTAGTTTGTCCTTGGCCTTGGGGTTGCGCTTCTTTTTCCAGCGATCGAGCTTGGAATCGGGAATCGCCTTGAGCATTTCATCGACTTTCTCCGTCACGGAGAAATCGCCCGCCTTGAATGTCGCCACCTCTGCGATGATGCGCCTGCAACACTGGAGCGGATGCCCGGAGACGTAGACGCCGAGAAGATCGCGCTCGTTCTTGAGATCTTCGACAGCCGTCCACGGCGGAGTATCGACGAGGTCTGCATCCGTCTCATGACGCGGCGTATCTTCTTCGAGGAACTGGAACAGGCTCATCTGGTTGCTGTTCTTCTCCTTGACGCGCTGCTGCGCGCGCTTGACGAGATTCTCGATGTTGTTGAACAGCTTGGCCCGGTTGGGCTCTATGGTAGAGAACGCTCCAGTCCTCGTGAGATTTTCAAGAACGCGCTTGTTGACGGCGGGAGTGCCGGCAAGTCGCATGCAGAAATCGGTGAACGACGCGTAGTTGCCGTTCGCCTTGCGCTCTGCCACAATTGCGTCTGCGGCAAGTTCGCCCACGCCCTTTATGCCGCCGAGGCCGTAGCGGATGCCCTTCGAGTCCGGCGTGGGGACGAAGCGCGAACCGGATTCATTGACATCCGGCAACTTCAGTTCAAGCCCGATTTCCTGCGCTTCTGCGACGAAGCCGGGGAGCTTGTCGAAGTTGCCGATTTCAGACGAGATTTGCGCGCACATGAATTCCGCCGGATAATGCGCCTTCATGTAGCCCGTCTGGTACGCCACCCATGCATAGCACACGGCGTGAGATTTGTTGAACGCATACGAAGCGAACGCCTCCCAGTCCGTCCATATCTTCTCGATCAGCTTTTTCGCCTCGGCCTCGTCCTTCCACTTGTCGATGCGGAATTCAGGATTTTCGAGACACCCCTTCTCGAACTTCGCCTTGAGTTCGTTCATGATGTCCATGAGTTTCTTGCCCATCGCCTTGCGCAACTGGTCGCTTTGGCCCCGCGTGAAACCGGCAAGGAGGCGCGAAAGAAGCATCACTTGTTCCTGGTAGACCGTGACGCCGTAAGTATCGCTCAGATATTTCTCCATGAGCGGGTGGTCGTATGTGACAGGTTCTGTGCCCTGCTTGCGTCTGACGAACGTCGGGATGTAGTCCATCGGGCCGGGGCGGTAGAGGGCGTTCATTGCAACGAGGTCGGCAAGACGCTCCGGCTGGAGGGCCATGAGCCACTTCTTCATGCCGTCGGATTCGAACTGGAAAAGGCCGGTCGTCTCGCCGCGTCCAAAGAGCTCGTAAGTCGGCTTGTCGTCGTCGGGGATTTTGTCGGGATCGAGGTCGATGCCGCGTTCCTTCAAAAGCGCCGCGCACTCCTTTTCCACGGTCAGCGTCTTGAGGCCGAGGAAGTCCATTTTGAGAAGGCCGACAGGCTCGACGTAGTGACCGTCGTATTGGGTAGTCAGGAGCTTGTCTTCATCGGCGGCGGCATCGTCCTTCTTGCCGCCCTTCTCCGGCGTCGGCATGACGGGGAGGGTCTCGATCAGCGGGTCGCGTGAAATGATGATGCCGCAGGCGTGGACGCCCGGTTGGCGGATGGAGCCTTCGAGCTTTGCCGCGCGTTCCAAGAGCTTGTGGACCGTAGGATCGTCGGAATTGAATGCGGCGTCGAGGTCCGGAGATTCCGCCCGCGCCTTCTTCAATGTGATCTTCGGCGTGTCCGGGACGAGGCCTGCGAGCTTGTTCGTGTCGGAAAGCGGGTAATCCATCACGCGCCCGACGTCCTTGATAGCGGATTTCGCGGCCATCTGGCCGAACGTGACGATGTGCGCCACATGGTCGGCGCCGTACTTTTTCGTCACGTAGTCGATCACCCGCTCGCGGCCGGAATCGTCGAAGTCGACGTCGATATCCGGCATCGAAATGCGGTCCGGGTTCAGGAAGCGTTCAAAGAGGAGGTCGTATTTCAGCGGGTCGACGTTCGTGATTCCGAGCGCATACGCCACGGCCGAGCCTGCGGCCGAACCGCGGCCCGGGCCCACCCACACTCCCATGTTGCGCGCTGCGGCGATGTAGTCGTGCACGATGAGGAAGTAGCCGGGGAAGCCCATCGTGCGGATCGTATCTAGCTCGAACTGCACGCGCTCGCGCTTTTCTTCGTCCAGTTCCTCCCCCCAGCGCTTGTGCGCGCCATCCCATACAAGAGATGCGAGATACTCGGCCTCGAACTGGATTCGCACAACCTTGTCATACCCGCCCAGCTTCGCGATGCGTCCCTCGGGATACATCGATGTCAGCGTCGGCTCGTCGTATTTCTCGCGTATCTGCTCCTCGGTGCCGAAGGACGCGGGGATATCGAACTTCGGCATGATCGGGTCGCTATTGAGCTTGTATTCTTCTATCCTGTCTGCGACTTCGAGCGTGTTGCGGATGAACTCCGGATGCTCGGCGAAGAGTTGCGCCATCTCGTCGGCGGATTTGAAATACTCTTCGCCGGTGTATATCATGCGCTTTGTGTCGCTCATCTTGGCGCCGGTGGAAAGAGCGAGCAGGACGTCGTGGCTGTCGTCGTCGTCTTTATCGAGGAAGTGGACGTCGTTCGTCGCTATGACGCGGATGTCGAGTTCCTTGCCGAGTTCTACCATCCCCTTCACGACTTTAAGCTGCCGCTGGTAGAGCTCGCGGAATTCGAGCCGCGCATCGAGCGGCACGTCGTCGCCGGACTTGTTCGAACGGTGGAGCATCACTTCGAGCGAATAGTCGTCGCCGAAGAGATCTTTGTACCACTTGGCGATCCTGCGCGCCTCGTCCATGTTCTCGCGGATTATCGCGTCAGGGACTTCGCCGGCGACGCATGCCGCGCTGCAATGCAAGCCCTCGTGGTATTTTTCGAGGAGGTTGTGGTCGATGCGAGGACGCTGGTACTTGCCGTGGATGTGCGCCTCGGATATGAGGCGCACGAGGTTGAGATACCCCTGTTTGTTTTTCGCGTGGAGGCAGAGATGGAAGCGCTTTTCGTCCTTGTCGCGGGAAAGGTAGTCGCCCGTCGAAGTAACATACGCCTCGCATCCGAGAATCGGCTTTATCGCCGGCACTTCGGCAAAGGCCTTCTTCTTGGAATAGCATGCATCGTAGAAAGCCTTGAGCGCATACAAATTGCCGTGGTCGGTAACGGCGATTGCGCGCATACCGGCCTTGCGCGCCTTCAAAATCAACGGATCAATCTGGCACTGCCCGTCAAGCAGCGAATACGTAGTATGCAAATGAAGATGGACAAATTCGTTCATAAGAGGGAAGAGGGAAGAGGGAAGAGGAAAGAAGGAAGAGGAAAGAGGAAATAGTATGCGCTTCGACACCTTAGATTATACCATTTCCGGCGATTTCTGGCAATGGCGCGAAATCGCACAAGGAGGCGCGGCTTCAGCCGCGCCTCCTTGTCACAAAAGCGCAGATGCTTTGGAATGGCAAATTGCCAAATGCTATCGCACTATTTCATAGAACATCCTGGCGCCGCGTGGCGAGGCAGTCCGGACTTCGAAGCAAAGCCGCCCATCCTTGACACAAGCGGGGATTCGTTCTTTGCGCGCGCCGGACAAGGAAAGACCGAATACGGCATACTTCTCCGGCCTTTCGAGTTCGAGTTCGATTCTAGCGCTGCCGCTACGCGCAAGCGGACGGGTTCCCCACTCGAGGGTCGTCTTCATCTGCTCGTCGGCGTATTTGGCGCCATCCCCCTGCACGTCTGTCGCGTGGGTGAGGAGGATCCTCCGCGATTTAGGCAAGTCTGCGCCATCCAGCGAACTGACCCAAACCGTGGCCGGTGCGCCGGCGATCTCCACGCCGAGCGGGCCTGCCGCAATCGCGCCCGACGGCGCGAAACCGCCGCAAGTGCGCGGCGTTTCCATCGCAAACGAACCGCGCTCGCGGTCGAACCGCAACGCGCCCGCAGTGGGCAGTCCTGCCGCGGCGTCCTTCGCCGTTTCCCGCCGGTATGTGCACAAACCGCCCGCGCCCTCCGGCGAAAGACACGATCCCGTGCGCATCGACCACGCGACGTCGCGCCATGATGGGCCTGCGTTGCGGACAGCGCTCTCGACGCTCTCGGGCGTATACCACAACGCCACGCCATCGCCGTACGGCTTCATGTCTCCACGCAGGAAAAGACACATGCACGCTCTTTCGCCCGCTTGTGCAAGCGGATCGGAGGCGAGGTCGAAGTAGCCCGGGCTCTTCACATCTGCGTCGCCAAGAGCGTCGCGGCTGTGCGAATACGCAAAGCGCCACATGCCGTCCCATCCTTGCAACGCCGCCATCGCTCCGGTCAGAATCCCCCCCATGCCACGGTAGCGCCCGGGGCCGGAGAAATTCCACTCCGTCACCGTGAAAGGCTTTTCGAGCATTCTGACGAACGCCTGGAACGACGGCGGCACGGGCCTATCGCCGGCGAGCGGATTCACATTAGGGCACTTGCTCGGTAGCGACCACGGTTTTTCCGGAAATGCAGGATGGTCGACGTAGAAATGGTCGTCGATATAGTCGTAGGCATCCGTCGCAAGCTGAAGCGCGGCGTAGTGGGGTCCGGAGTTGCCGTTCGTTACAAGCGCCTTGGCGCCGAGAGAGCGCAAATGCGCCTTCATTCTCGCGACCATCTTCGCTTCGAGTTCGCCCGTCCACATCGCCACCGCCGGATCTATGCCGCTGCAGTCCCACGGGAAATTCTCCGGCAGGCTGTCGGCCGAGACGCCTGGCGCGAACGAAGGATCCGTCGCACGCTTGGCGGCGAGCCACTCGCGCCATGAAGCGAGAATCCGCGGGTCGTCCCTCACGCCGCGCTTCCAGCCCATGAAAAAGCCGCCTTCGTTCACGAGCGATATGAGCGCCAGCGCCGGCTCGTCCGCATACCGCCGCCCCGTGTATTTATTCACATGGCAAAGGAACTTCTCCGCATATGCGGCCCAGTTCCTGTAGGCCGGTTCGTAGACGGCGCAGAGCGCCTTGAAAAGCTGATTATCGACTACGCCGTCCCGGTCGACGCCGATCTGCCGCCACTCGACGCGCCGCGATACATACAAATCGGTCGTGACGTACAGCCCCTCGCGAATCGCAGCGGCGACGAGATAGTCGAAGCGGTCCATCGCGACCGGGTCCAGAGCAAGGCCGTCCGCGCCGCCTTTGACCATCCCGCCGTCATGGTGATGAAGCCGTATGGCATTGTAGCCAAGGCGCTTGAATCGCGCGACGAGGACGTCCGCAAGGGCATGGTCCGGGAAGTTCGCCGTCCCGCAAAGGTTGACGCCATAGAAGCGCTGCGGTCTGCCAGGCAACTTTTCGAACTCGAAATGCCCTCCTGCGTTCTTCAGCCAGCCGTACTTCCCGGCGGGCGCGTCGGTGAAGCCGAGAAGAGAAAAGTCAAGAGCGCTTCCGGCCTCGATATCGCGATGGATTTCGAGCGGGATCCACTCCTCGCCCGCGCAAACAGTATACGGCGCGGCATCAATTGACATGGCGGCGGCAGCTGTCGCCGTCGCCGCCACGGCTGCAATTACGTGCAATCTTGGCATATCGCGCTTTATCTGATTATGATGAGCATGCCCGGCGGATTGGGCTTCCACGTGATGCGCACGGGATGGTCGTAATCGCCTTCAGTATAGGTGAATTCATTGTTATCGTATGAACCTTTCGTCACCCATTCCCCATTCACAAATTCATCAAGAACATAGCGTGTGGCTTCCTTTGGGTTGCCGTCCGCGTCCACCGCAGTCGTGGCCGTGAAGGTATGCGAGCCGAAGACCCGGTACGCACCGGACTCGGCCTGCTCTGCTCCCGCGCCGGCGGCGGCGACGACGACATTCGTCACAGCAAGCTCGCCAAAGTAGCGCGCTTCGTCGACCGCGCGGTTCCACGCAAGTTCCTCCTCCGAGAGCATGCGGTCGTAGAGACGGACCGATTTTACCGTGCCGTATAGCGGGTGGCCACCGGCGGCGGCGGTCGCGGCGCCGACACCCCATTGCATCGCCGAAGCGGCCTCGTCCTTCGACCCGATCGACCAGTCAATACACGCCTGACTCCGTTTCGTATTATCGGACGTCGGATAGGCCGTGCCCTCGACAAGCGCCGTGCGTTTGCCATTGCGAAGCGCAGTAAGGTAGGAGGCATGACCCGTTGTCCCGACGACTACGGCGGCGTTCATATCCCACGCAACTCCGGTGGTATCGCCGGTTCGATGCTGAATCGTCCCTGCGTCGTCGCTCTTGAGCCAGATGCTGCCATACGAGTAGTGGCCGATGGGCGAGACGAACGTGCCGCCATTGGCATTGGACGCCCTATGGTTGTCGGCGAAGTTCACGTCGCCGAGAACCTGCATAGTGTAGTCGTGGCCGAGCGAGAAAGAAGCGCTCGTCGCAAAGACGGCGTTGCTGGCGAAGAAGTAGCCGTCATCTGTCCAGCCATTGTCACCGGGCGTATTCTTGTTCACCGCGAGCGTCGCATCGCGGCCATTGCCGGAGAGATCGCTCCAGACGGTGTCGGACGAGCCGTGTTCGAGGCCGTCGAGATGGAGCTGGATGCCGCCTGCGGCGTAGTCGGCGACGGCGTAGTCGGCGGCGGAGCGTATGCCGGAGACGGGCTTCCAGAGCCACGTAAGGCGCACGGAGGCGCTGGCGTCCGAAGCGGCGGCCGCTTTGTATTCGACGGCGTTTGCGCCGTCGCGCAGGACGGTCACGGTCTGCTGTGCGCCCCACGTGGAGGACGCGGCATCCCACGTCTGCACCTGATAGCCGGCGCAGACCCAGCCGATGTCGCGCACCGTGTTGGTGGCGGTGCCGGCGGAGAACGTCCAGCCGTCTGGGAAGTACATGCCATTCGGCTCACGGCCTTCGAGCCCCGCGATGGAGGATTGCACCACGACAGCGCCCGTCGCGGGCGGCGTAATGCTGCCAAAGAAGCGAGCCTCGTCTATGGTGCGGTTGCGGGCGCGCTCGCTCTCGTCAAGGAGGCGGCTATAGACGCGAATCGCGTGATACGGCGTACGAGCGGCGCGGGCCATGCGGTAGGCCTCATCGCCTAGTGTCGAAGCGCATCCGCCGATGCAGAACTTCTGCGAGGCGGGACCGGTAGAAGTGTTGCCAGTCTTCCACCAACTCGCAGCGATTGAGGTCGTCTGGGCAATAACGTTTGACGACACGTCGAACATCGCCGTGAGGAAATGCTTGTCCGTCCAATCAAGTTCCGAACGGTGGCCTCCGCCTATCAAGCCGTCGGCATTGAGGACGATATGAGGAGTGTCGTTATTGGGATAAATCTGGAATTTGCCGTCGGTGGAACCAAAGAGCCACGGCCAGCTGCTGGGCGAAGCCTGATGGATATAGCCAGTGTGGTCAGTGACGGTCTGCACGGTGAAGG
>DFGB01000039.1:0-6455 GCA_002371135.1 Verrucomicrobia bacterium UBA3761
CACACGAGGAATACCGCATGACGCTTGTCGGCGCAAGGCAGGGCGTCAACCTCACGGAGGGGGAGCTGCGGGCCATAAACGAAATCGCCGTGCCGGCCATGAACAAGGGCCAGAGCCCTCACCACGCGATGGTGTCCTCGCCCGATTCGTTCGCGGTGTGCGAACGCACTCTCTACAACTACATAAACAAGGGCGTGCTGTCCGTCAAGCGCCACGACCTGCCCATGTCGGTGCGGTACAAGAAACGCAAGGGCAAGCCCGTCGAGCACAAGGTCGACCGGAATTGCACGAAGGGGCGCAGCTGGGAGGACTACCTCGAATTCGTCAAGAACAATCCGACCCCGCACATCCCGCAGGTGGATACTGTAGAGGGTGGCAGGTACGACAAGTGCGTCTTGCTGACGATCATGTTCCCGAAACTGGATTTCATGATTGCCAGGCTCATGCCCGGAAAGTGCGCACACATGTCGCCGACGCTTTCAACTGGCTGTGGAAGACCCTCGGCGCGCAGACTTTCAGGCTGCTGTTCCCCGCCATGCTCAAGGACAATGGCACGGAGTTCTCCAATCCCCTCGCAATCGAGATTTCGCCGGACGACGGAACGCCCCGCACGAAGGTGTTCTACACGCGCCCCTACACGGCGACCGACAAGCCTCTCGTCGAACGCAACCACGAGTACATCAGGCGCATCGTGTTCAAGGGCGAGAGCTTCGACGGCCTCTCGCAGGGGCAGGTGGACCTGATGATGTCGCACGTCAACAGCTACGCCAGGGCGTCCCTGATGAAAGGCGATGCGCCTTGCCGCACGCCGCACGAAAGGTTCGTGTTCGAGTTCGGGGAGGAGGTCGCCGACAAACTCGGAATCGTACGGATTCCGCTAAAAGACGTGACTCTCCAACCGGAGCTGCTCGACATGAAGTAAAGGCATCTGTCCATAGCCCGCCTGACAGCAGAACAAGGGGGATGTCCGGTTAGTACCTCGGAAAGCGAAAACCATGCATCCTCATGGGATTCCCATGCCCGTTTTCTGCTGCAAAAAACGCTTCTTTCATGCTCCTGCACACGGAATCATGGCCAATTTCAAGAAATCCAGTGCCGCCAAATCCAAGCAAAAAGCGACATTTGCCGACCGTCCATCGCCCCTCTGCCCACTTACTTTTTCAATCGACACTTCTCGATTTCGGCGGTTTTCTTCGATGCGGAGTCGGCCTCGTCCATGCTGGCGTGTTTCTCGCTCCGACCCGTCTCTGCAAAAAGAGAAAAGGCCCGTAAAACGAGCCTTTTCACGGAGCCTGCCCCGCCATTTCGGGGGCAGACCACACCAGCCTATTCCCAAGTTATCTTTCGCTGACGGATATCTTGTAGAAACCGCGAGAGCCGGTCTGCTTGATGACGCCGATGTGGGTCTGTACGCCATCGGCGCGGAACTTCGCGCCCGGCGTGAGGTTGTTCAGATCGTCGCCCCACGACGCCTGGTAGTAGAGGCCAGGGTACATCTTGACAGGCAGCGCTCCAACTTCCTCGTGCTTCTCGGGATCCGGGTCGGAGACGTCAGGCTCCGGCATCGCGGCGATCTTGCCGTCGTCGATGTCATCGACGTCGTCCAACATCCCGGATGGATCTTCGTCGTCATCTTCAACTTCAGGCACATCCTCCAACGCCGGGACAGCAAGCTGCAGGACAATCGTGTTGTCAACCAACGTCTTTGTGTAGGCCGCCGTGATGTCGATGGCAGGATCAACGGGCGAGGCAACCGTGACGGACGCGACATCGCTCTGTGTCAGCGTCTCGCCTTCCTTCGCCGCGATCGTGCGCGTGCCGTCGCCATTATCCACCGGATCTTCCATCTTCGTGTCGTCAACCTCGACTGGCGGCGTTTCGGCGGCGGTGATCGCCTCGGGAAGATTGAGGCGGGTCAGCCACGCGCAGTTCTCCGCCTCGTAGTCCTCTTCGCCGTAGTCGTTGCGTCGAACCACCCAGCGGACGACATGCTCGGCAGCGTCGCTGAAGGCTTCCGAATGACTACGCCACGACGAAATTCCACCCTGGTAGAGGGCACGCTCGCCATCTACAACAAATTCGAAATGGTCGTCGCTCATCCAACTCATGCTCGCCTTGTAGTCGAAGGAGATGTTGGCCGGTCCCTTGAAGCGCAGCTCCGCCCACACGGTCGCGTCCTTCCCGATGGCTTCGGTACGGTAGTCGCCGTTCTCGTCGAGGAACCACGACGCATCGCCGCCAACGGCGGAGAATGGCGATTTCTCCCAGCGGGCGACGAGTTCAACGTCATCCTCAACGGCAAAGTCCGCGGAAACGCGCTCGGCAAAACCATCCACATCCGTCCACCACCAGCCGTTGAAGATGTAGCCGGCCTTTACAGGGATCGGCAGCGCGCCTAGTGAGCGCAGAACCTGACGGCTTGTCGCCTCTGCCATCGTGCCGCCTTCAAGGTTGAACGTCACCATGTGCGCTACGGCAGGAGTGGCGCTGAAATTGCGGAGACGCGCATAGTCGTTGAAGCTGCCGTTCAGGTTCATATAGCTCCATGTGACGACATGCTCGCCCACCTCGGCAATCTCGACCGTCCGCTCAGTCCAGTCGAAGATACCACGGCAATCCACTTCCTCTCCATCAACGAGAATCATGAGGTCGTTCGATGTGCCCCACTCGTCCATGTAGTTCATGAAGTTGAACTCGACGATGCACGGCCCGGTCACCGTCATCGACGCCGAAGATGTATAGCCGAACGCCACATCGCCGGACTGCAGCACCATCTCATCGTGATAATCGTCATAGACCGCCGTCCAAGGCGCGTCCTCGCCGAACGTCACGGACGTCTCGATCCAGTGCGCGTACAGCGTCGTGTCGGCATCGAAATGGTGGAACAGCGTGACCTGCTCTCCGCTGTCGTCGCTCGTGGTCCACCAGCCCGCGAACGCATAGCCGTTCGTAACAGGAACGGGGAACGAATCTAAATAGTCGAGCACCTGTACGCTCTCCGTCTCGCCACCGTTGTTCGGATCGAACGTGACGGTCACGTAGTTGAGCTCGCTCTCGTCGTCATACCACGTCACGTCGCCAATACCGAGATTCAAGCCCGGGAACTGGTCTGCGAGAAACGCCAGGGTGTCGGAATCGTCGGCGGACTTGAGCGACGACGGCAGGTAGATCCTGTCGAGGTTTTCTGACGTGACGGCGCCAAAGGCTCCGACGCCGATGTTCGTGACGCTGTTTGGCACGAGGACGCGGCGCAGGTCGGTGCAGTCGTCGAACGTCTGAGCGCTGCTGCCAAGAAGCCGGCGGCCGGACGACATCATCATGCCGTACGAGCTGCCGCCGAACGCACCAGCACCGATGCTTTTGAGATTGCTCGGAAGATTGAGCGCGCAAAGCGACGTGCAGCCGCTGAACGCATTGTCACCGATATCCCACACGGCGAACGGAATGTTCAGGTTGCGCAGCTTCTCGCATCCGGAGAACGCGCATGCGCCAATTCCGACCACGTTGTTTCCGATTATCAGCTCGGAAAGCTTGGACCCCCAACTACATTCGAACGCGGATTCCGGAATGACGCGCAGCCCGTTGCCGATGACAATCCGGCGGGCTAGGCGAGTGTCGGCGAACGCGCTTTCGCCCATGCGCTGGACGCTTCTGGGTATTTCGATTTCGCCGATGCGGAAGCAGCGCTCGAACGCCCCGCGCCCGATTTCCCTGATGCCCTCGTGAAGCACGATCTGTCCTGTGGTAAAATCGTCATTGAGGTTATACGGCCCGAAGTTGTGAATGAACGCCCATTCGCCAATCGTCTTGGCCGATCCGGAGACCTCCACATCCATAGTGTTCATGTTCCACGCAAACGCGCCGAACGAGATGTTGGTGACGGAGTTCGCCTGGATGTACACATTCGTGACGCCTTCGCAATGCGCGAACGCCTCTATGCCGATATCCTTGACGGACTGTGGAATCGTCAGTTTCTTCAGCTTGTTGCAATATGAACACGCACCCTCGCCGATAGCGGTCACGGTCACGCCGCCGTAGAAATGCAGGTCGCCGCGTCCGCTCGGATAGACGGCGAGCGTCTTGGCTGTATTCGGGGTCACACGGTAGTAAATGCAGCCGTCAATCGCCTCGTAGATCGCATTGTCCTTGGATACCTTGAAGTCCCTGAGGTTCGCGCAGTTGCCGAACGCCGGATCGAAGTCCATTGTGGCATCGTCGCCCCATTCGTCGATGTAGTGCGGCACCGTCGCGTCGCCGATCTGAGCGACGCCGCTGCCGATCGTGACATCGATAAGCTCCGGGCATCCGAAGAACGCGCCGCCGCGGATGACCTTAACGCTGTCCGGGATGGCAACCCGCTGGAGCTTCGTGCACCCCGAAAATGCGCCCACCCCGATCACTTCGCATTCGCTGTCGCTCGCGAAATTCACGACTCTGATGTTTCCGCAGTTCTCGAACGCGTATGCCCCGATGTTCCTGATATGTTTTCCAATCGTGGCGGTACTTAGATACGAGCAGCCTGAGAACGCGCGTTCGGCGATGTTGGTGGCGTATTGCGCCATCACACAAAATTGAACTCTGCTGCCTTCGAACGCACCCGATGCAATCTCAACGACGCTCTCCGGCATGTTCGTCACCACCGTCTTGCCGCCGGGGCTGACAAGCAGCTCGGTCTGGCCGGCATTGTAGAGAATGCCGTCAGCCGATGAATACGATGCGTTGCCTTCGGCCACGTTGATCGCCCCAAGCGCGGTGCAGCCCACGAAGTTACCCGTGCCGATGTTCGTGACGCTGGCAGGAAGCGTTATGCTCGTGATGCCGTCGTCGTACCGGAGGTTTTCGATATAGTCCTTTAGAGCCGTCACGGGAACGCCATTGGTAACGGTCGCCGGTATCACGACATCGCCGATCACCGGGCTCATGTCCGTGATGGTCGCGACGCCGTTGGAGACGGAGAACGACCACGTCACGCCGTCAATCGTCTCTGTGCCATCATACGGCTCGCCCGGCTCGTCGCCGCCGTCTATCTCGCTTGTGTCGGAATACCAGGTGAGGATTTCGGCGATCTCCGCCGCGCTCATGTCTTCAAGACCCAACCCCTCGAACACATTGGCCAGGTAGGCGTTGGTCTCTTCCACAGTCGCAGGCTTGAGGGAAAGCGGCAGATAGATTCGCGTCAGAGCGTAGCAACCGGCGAACGCGCCGCCGTCAGAGCCGTCGTCCTGCTGCGAAAGCCCGATCTCATCGACCGAAAGCGGCACAATGATTTCGCGCAATTCAGAGCATCCGCAGAACGCTCCTGCGCCAATCGCCGTGAGCGTATCAGGGAGCGTGACCGTCGACAGGTCGTCGCATTGCGAAAACGCGTTCATCGCGATATTCGTCACTCCGTCTTCAATCACGACCGAGCCGAGGTGCATGGAGTTGCAGAACGCATTGAAGCCTACATCCTTCACGCCTCCGCGAATCACGAGGTTCCCCGCGTTGTCCGCCATGAAACTGTGGTAGAAGGCATAGTCGCCGATTGCGAGATCCGTGCCATTGATGTCGGCGTTCTCAAGGGCGATGTTCATCAGAAACGCGCCCCAACCAATGTCCGTCACGGTCGCTGGGATTGTGAGCGTAACAATCTCGCGGCAGAAGTCGAAGCTTCTGACGCCGATTTCGCGCACCGATGCGGGAATCGTCAATTCTGTGAACTGGTGGCACCACGCGCAAGCGCCGTCGCCGATCTTCGTCACGGTCAGACCGTCGGCGAAGTAGAGCGTTGAGCGTCCGCTAGGATACAGGGCGAGCTCCTTGGCGTTCGCGGGCGTGTCGCGGTAGTAGAGCGCGCCACCAATTTCCTCAAACACTTCGTTGTTCGCATCACCCCTGTAGTTCAACAGGCTTTCGCAGTTGCCAAACGCGGGATACGATCCGTTGAAACCAGCTTCCTCAAGGTTCTGAGCCCAGTCGGCGGACTTTACGCCCACGTCGGCACCAATGCGCCTGACATAACGGCTGATGGTCACTTCGGTAATGTCTTGGTTGTCGGCAAAAACGCCCTCTTCTATGGCCATAACGGGAATACCGTCATGGACTGTTTCCGGAATGGCTATCGCCCCTTCGGCAAACTGGGCGCCAGTAATCGTCGCCTCGCCGTTCGCGACGGTGTAGCTCCACGCGATGCCGTCTATCGTCTCGGTGCCTTCGTAAGGTTCTTCGGGATCCTCCGTCTCCTTCGGCGTCGCCGTGAATGTCGCGGTGTATGTCGCATTGCCGATGACGTCAACAACGGCAGGCGTCCAGCCGTTGAACGCATAGGTATAGTTCTCGTCTTCAGGCTTGGTCGGGGTCGCGCCGTTGTAAACTGGGATCGTACCGTACTCGACCGATCCGGAAGCAACCGTCACGCCCTCGACAACCCACGAAACCATGTAGCTGCGTTTGGTCTGCGAGAACTGCGCCGTGTA
>DFGB01000039.1:6557-9177 GCA_002371135.1 Verrucomicrobia bacterium UBA3761
GAACTCGTAGCTGTATTCCGCCGTCGATTCCTTCGTCGGTGTATCGCCGTCGTAAGCGGGCGTCTGACCATACTCGACCGCGCCGGATGCAACCGTCTCACCCTCGACAACCCACGCGACCGTGTAGCTGCGTTTCGTCTGCGAGAACTGGGCAGTGTAGGTCGCGTCGCCCGTCACGGAAACAACCGTCGGATTCCAGCCCGTGAACGCGTAGCTGTATTCCGCTGTCGATTCCTTCGTCGGCGTATCGCCGCTGTAAGTCGGCGACGTGCCGTATTCAACCGCGCCTGACTGAACCGTTGCGCCGTTGACAACCCACGCCACCATGTAGTTGCGCCTGGTCTGCGAGAACTGCGCCGTGTATGTGGCGTCGTCCGCGACTGCCGCGACTTCAGGCGACCAGCCTGTAAATGTGTACTCATACTCCGCCGTCGATTCCTTCGTAGGCGTCTCGCCGCCGTAGGCTGGCGTCTGACCATACTCGACCGCGCCGGATGCAACCGTCATGCCCTCGACAACCCACGAAACCGTGTAGCTGCGCTTCGTCGCGTTGAACTGCGCCGTGTAGGTCGCATCGCCCGTCACCTCTGCAACTTCGGGCGTCCATCCGGCGAACGTGTATGTGTACTGCGCATCGGCGGGCTTCGTCGGCGTAGCGCCGGAGTAGGCCGGGACAGTACCATATGCCACACCCTCGTCAGTCTCAAGCGTCGCACCGTCGTAGTTCTGCCACGTGACGGTGAATGTTTCCGGCGCAGCGACGGGCGTCAAGGTATAGAGCCTGTTGCTATCGCTTTTCACCAATTCGAGATTCGAGCCGTAAGTGCAATAAGGTTCGCTTTCTTCCGGACGGTATATGCCGGGCGAATCGTCCTGACCCTGTGCCGTGACACTCGTAATGGTGTCGGCGATGGTGATGGCGCCGCAGGCGCCGCTTCTCTTGTAGTAGTAGTCTGTCCCGATGCCGGGGGAATGGTTGCTGCCCGTGGCGATCACCGTGCCGCCGGAAATCGTGATGTCGCCGCAACGGCACGTCTCATATCCGCCACACGCTCCGATGCCGGGCGCAAAATAGTTGCCAGTCGCCTCTACCCTGCCGGTCGTCGAAATTACAATGTCTCCGCATGGCGAATGGTCTGCCGCGCCTATGCCGGGAGCGTCGTATTTTCCCGTAGCCGTCACGCTGGCGTTGCCGGAAATAGTGATGTTCCCGCAGGCTCCGTCCGTGCCGGCGGCGCCGATGCCCGCCGAACCATTGACGGTGGCGGTAGCGGTGACGTTCGCGTTGCCGGTAATGGTGATGTTGCCGCAATATCCGCCATTTCCCGACGCGCCGATGCCGACGCCACCATTGACGACAATCGTGCCGCCCTCGATTACGATGTCGCCACAGGGGAATACATAGTCGGAATTATACGGATTGGCGAATGCGCCTATCGCCGCACTCCTGAATTCCGAGCTGGACGAGTCGGCGTACAGAGACCCGGAGCCTCTGATTGTCAAGGTGCTGTTCGTCGGTACGTAGATGGCATTGCCTGTACAGTAATTTGCGACAGCACCTCTGACCGTGTTTTCTGAACCCGGCGCGAGGATGATTGTCGCATCGCCAAGGCAGTGGATCGCTCCAACATAGTATTCGGAGCTCGTGATGCTCGCTCCGTCAAGTGTGATTGTCGCGCCATCGGCAATCTTGAGGTAGAGATTGGGAGCCGTCCCCGTCAACACGCTACCGTTCTGCACAACATCGCCTTTTGCGAGAGTAGATATGTCAATTGTCCCGCTCTCGCTCTTCGCTATGGCATTGAAGGTAGCCGTATAGACTGTGTCGCCGGTCACAGCCGCAACGGCGGGCGACCATCCCGCGAACGTGTAGGTGTATTCGGCGGTCTCGGCCTTTGTCGGCGTTGCGCCGCTATAAGCGGGCGTTTGACCGTACTCGACCGCGCCGGATGCAACCGTCATGCCCTCGACAACCCACGAGACCGTGTAGCTGCGCTTCGTCGCGTTGAACTGCGCCGTGTAGGTCGCATCGCCCGTAACCGCCGCGACGACAGGCATCCAGCCAGTGAACTCGTAGCTGTATTCCGCCGTCGATTCCTTCGTCGGCGTTTCGCCGACGAACTCGGGCGTCTGACCATACTCGACCGCGCCGGATGCAACCGTCATGCCCTCGACAACCCACGCAACCGTGTAGCTACGCTTCGTCTGCGAGAATTGCGCCGTGTACGTCGCGTCGCCCGTCACGGCAACAACCGTCGGATTCCAGCCCGTGAACGCGTAGCTGTATTCCGCTGTCGATTCCTTGGTCGGCGTTTCGCCGACGAACTCGGGCGTCTGACCATACTCGACCGCGCCGGATGCAACCGTCATGCCCTCGACAACCCACGCAACCGTGTAGCTACGCTTCGTCTGCGAGAATTGCGCCGTGTACGTCGCGTCGCCCGTAACCGTCCCAACCGCCGGCGACCAGCCAGTGAACGTGTACTCATATTCCGCCGTCGATTCCTTAGTCGGCGTCGCACCGGTGTATGTCGGCGTCGTACCATACTCGACCGCGCCGGATTGAACCGTCGCACCCTCGACGACCCACGTAATCGTGTAGCTGCGCTTCGTCTGCGAG
>DFGB01000039.1:9230-9412 GCA_002371135.1 Verrucomicrobia bacterium UBA3761
CTGCGAGAACTGCGCCGTGTAGGTGGCATCGCCCGAAACCGTCCCAACCGCCGGCGACCAGCCAGTGAACGTGTACTCATATTCCGCCGTCGATTCCTTAGTCGGCGTCGCACCGGTGTATGTCGGCGTCGTACCGTACTCGACCGCGCCGGACTGAACCGTCGCGCCCTCGACTACCCACG
>DFGB01000039.1:9471-16448 GCA_002371135.1 Verrucomicrobia bacterium UBA3761
GTGTAGCTGCGCTTGGTCGAGTTGAATGTCGCCGTATATGTCGCTTCGCCTGTCACTGCGACCAACGCCTTATCCCATCCAGCGAACGTGTATGTGTACTCGACGGTCTCGGCCTTGGTGGCGTCGGCATGTGCCGGAACGACGCCGTATTCCACCGTCGTCGTGTCGATGGTCGTACCGTCGTCGTTCTTCCATGTGATGGTGTAGCTGCGCTTGGTCGAGTTGAATGTCGCCGTATATGTCGCTTCGCCTGTCACTGCGACCAACACCTTATCCCATCCAGCGAACGTGTATGTGTACTCGACGGTCTCGGCCTTGGTGGCGTCGGCATGTGCCGGAACGACGCCGTACTCCACCGTCGTCGTGTCGATGGTCGTGCCGTCGTCGTTCTTCCACGTGATGGTGTAGCTGCGCTTGGTCGAATTGAATGTCGCCGTGTATGTGGCGGGGCCGGCGACCGCGACTACATTGCCCCAACCCGCGAACGTGTATTCATACTCCGCCGTAGAAGCCTTCGTCGGCGTCGTGCCGCCGTATGCGGGCGTCTGGCCGTATGCGACGGTCGATGTGGTGGCGGCGCCATTACCATCGATATTCGCCCACGTGATGGTGTAGCTGCGCAGGACGGGAGTGAAAGTGGCCTGATACGTCGCTTCGCCAGTGACGGCGACGACATCGCCCCATCCCGCGAATGTATAGTCATACTGCGCCGTCGATGCCTTCGTCGGTGCGGCGTGGGTCGGCGTGTCACCGTAGTTCACTGTGGTGGTGTCGATAACTGCGCCAGCATCGTCCTTCCATGTAATCGTGTAGGAGCGCAGAATCGAGTTGAATGTCGCCGTGTAGGTGGCCTCGCCCTCGACCGTCGAAACCGCTGGAGACCATCCCGCGAACGTGTAGGTGTACTGCGCATCGGCGGCCTTCGTCGGCGTTTCGCCGGTATAGGCGGGCATATCGTCGTACTCGACCTCATCCGAGCCAAGCACAGAACCATCCTCGTTCTGCCATGTGATGGTGTATTCGTTTATCGTCGCGTCGTATTTGGCGGTGTAGGTCGCCTCGCCCGTCACCGCCGCGACTTCGGGATCCCAGCCCGCGAACGTGTAGGTGAACTTCGGCGTCGCGGCCTTCGCCGGCTCCTCGCCGCCATATGTCGGCATCTGGTCGTACTCGACGCTTTCCGAATCGAGCGTCGCGCCGTCGTCGTTCTTCCAGGTGATGGTGTACTTGTTTATCGTCGCGTCGTACGTGGCGGTGTACGTCGCCTCGCCCGTCACCGCCGCGACTTCGGGATCCCAGCCCGCGAACGTGTAGGTGTATTTCGGCGTCGCGGCCTTTTCCGGAGTGTCGCATGCGGGCAGATCGAATTCGTCGACGATCTCTTCCTTGAGAACCGTCTCGCCGTCGTCGTCAAGCCAAGTCACGGCGTACTTCGGAATGAACGCGCGCAGACGCGGATACATACCCGCCGTGAACTTCCAGACTGTCGTATCCCAGCCGTCGAACGCAACGCCGCTCTGCATCTCGGCGGTCGCGAGGCCCGTCACGCCGGTGACATAGCTCGACTCCCTGCCGCTCGCCTCGGTATCCCAATAGCAGCCGGTGCAGCTCCTTTGTGTGTAGCGAGAGGCGGAATCGAATCCGCCGGAATTGGTCTCGCCCGAAACCGAGCCGACCGAATAGCAGTTGGTGAATGCCATATTCGCATTCCAGGCCCCGTCGCCTGCGACGAACCCGCCTGCATAATAGTCGCTGTTCGTGGCGGTCACGGCGCCGAGCGCGCAGCAGTCGGTGAAGTTCATGGTGTTGCCATTGCCGACGAAGCCGCCCACATACGTACCGCCGGTGACGGCGCCGGTCGCGCAGCACCGGCGCACTGTGGCGCTGCCGCCGGCTCCGATCAGGCCGCCGAGGATGCTCGGGCCTTGCACAGTGCTAGAAGACATGCACTCCTCGAAAACGCCGTTATCGGCATACCCCACCAGACCGCCGATATTATAGCTGGCGCCCGTGACGTCACCCGCCGCCCTGCAGCGGCGAAGCGTCATGCCGTAGCGAACCTTACCGACAAGACCGCCCGTGCCGGGACCCCACCCCGTCACCTCGCTTCCGACCGCTGCGGAAGACGAGCAGTCTTCGATGATGCCGCAATTCCCCTCTCCCACCAGGCCGCCTGCCGGGTTGTTGTCGCGGCCCAGCACAGAGCCGCCTTCCACGTGGACGTTGGATATGCGGGACGAATTGGCATACTGTGCCAATACGCCCTTGGTGCCGTAGCAGTTCGTTCCGACCAGCGGGTTCACAATACGCAGGTTCTTGATTTCCGCGCAAATCAGCTCGCCGAACATCCCCTGTCCGTCGGGGCACGACATGTTGCGGATTTCGTGGTTCCCGCCGTCGTAATAGCCGTAGTGCCTGTAGTTGGTATGGCCCTTGAAGTTCTCGACGCCGGTCATGTCGATGTCCGCAGTCTGCACGTAGAAGCCGGTGCGGTCCATCGCCATGAACTCTTCGTATGAGGAGACCGTCTTGCCGAACACCGCCCATACCGTCGTCTCGTTGTAGTCGCCATTCTCCGGCGGCAACCCCTCCCAGCGGATGAACACCGAGCCTTCGTCAGGCGTCGCCACGAACTCGCCGTTCACGTACGCGGCCGTTCCCGTACCGTTGCCGCGCGTGCGGACGTTGAACGTGTTCTTCGGGAAGTTGTCGAGGATCGCCGGCGTATCAACGATAGTGCAGTAGCTTTCGCCATAACCGACCGTGTGCGTGTCGGCATTGAAGTTGAAACGGTTCTCCGCCGTCCAGTAGCTGTTCGAGATGACGACCGTCCCGCCATCCCTGTAGCCGAGGATGCCGCCGGCATAGCTGTTGCCGTAGGCGAAGCAACTACCCTGCACCGAACCGGACGCATAGCAGCCTTCTATTGTAAGACCGGCTTTCGCGTTGCCGACGAGTCCGCCAATGCGGCTGTAGGCATAATTGTCATCAGCCGTGACGGCGCAGAGGCTGCGGCAGCGCGAGAGCGTCAATTCCGCCTCTACAACGCCGACGATTCCGCCAACCCATGTTCCATCCGATGTACTGCGCGAAAGGATTTCAAGATCGACCGTGCAATCCTCGATTACGCAGCCTTGCCCCTGAACCCTTCCAGTTATGCCGCCGATGCAGTTATTGGTGTTCATTACGATCTTTCCTCCCCTAAGCGAGAGGTTGCGAACCGTTGCACCGTTAATAATGCTGAACAAACCAGTATTGCCGTTATTGGCAATATTTATGTTGCGGATTGCGTGGCCGTGTCCGTCCAGGACGCCGGAGAAGGTTCCGCACGGACTCCATGTGCGTCCATCCAGGTCGATATCCGCGAGGATATGGAATGTCGAGCCTTCGTAAGTCGTGCCCGCAATCGTGCTGGCGCGGAAAAGGTCGAGCTGTTCGGGCGTAACGATCGCATACACGCCCGGCTCGGTCTCGCCATTGTAAAAGACCACGTCGCCCGTGAAGACGTCGGCCGGCGCGAACACGGCGGCAACCTCAATCGGGGTTGCGACGGTGAGTTCGAGCGTCGCGTCCTGCCGCTTCGCCTCCGGCACGACGCCAAGCCAGGCGACGAAGACCTGCCCTTCGTCCGGAGTAGCCTTGAGCGTGACGGTCTCGCCCGGCGCGAACCACTGCTTGGCGATGGAAACGCTGCCGCCCTCGCCCGCCGTCGCCGCGACCTTGTATTCGATGGACCAATGCCATTCAAGGCGTGTCGAGACGCCTGGATGCTCCAGCGTGAAGCTCGCCGCGTTCCCCTCCGCGTACACCGCGCCGTTCGTGGTGACGGTGTAGCCGGTGCAGGACGCGCGCGTTTCGCCGACCGTGACGGTGGCCGGGACTGAGCAGGCTATCGTATCGCCGGCGCCGTGCCCCAATGAGATACCGTATGCGGGCGTCGCCGCGCCGATCGCAATCGGCGCCCCGGCGACCTTGAGAGCATCGTCAAGCGACTCCACCGACCTGTCGCCGAGATAGCGCATCGCGTCGAGCTTGGCGTTCTGCGCGATCTCGTCCTCCGTCAGCGCGCGGTCGTAGAGGCGTATCGCATAGTATTCGCCGCCGAACCCGTAATAACCACTGGCACCGCTACCGAGCGTGGTATCGGATGCTGTGCCAAGACTCCACGAATCGTTGCCCGTCGACGCAACCGGGACCGCGTTCGTATAGACGACGGGATCGGAAACTGTCGGAGAATGCACAGCTGTCGCCTGGAAGGTACTGGCCTGGCTACCGATCACCTGATATGCCGCATTATTGTAGAATTGCAGACGCCCATTGTAGTATGCCGCGAATTTATTGCCGCCGTCGCCGGAATTGAAAAAGATGGCGTTCGCCGAGTTGTGTTTCGCGCAGATCTCGATTGTCACGTAGTTGGTGCAGGTGACTGCGGCGGGAATGTCGTAGCAGCTTTTCGCGTCGAGCGAAGTAGCCGTCCAGCCGTTGAGCTGAGAGCCGATGTATTCGGCAATCGGGAAATCGTGCCCGTTGCCGGTCAGGTCCGTCCATGTCGCGGCATTGTCGTCATGGACGCGCACACCGTCAACGATGGCGTTGTCGATCGCGTCCCAATGTGCGAGGAGGCCGTCTTGAACGTAGTCCGTGCTGTGCGGGAGCTCTGTGACGGCCGGCGTCGGCATGATGTCGCCCAAGAGTCCGTCTGGACCCGCCGCCGCGTTCGCGTCGAGTTCGGCGGCGGAGAGAGCGCGGTTCCAGATGCGCACTTCGTCGTATGTCGCCGATGCGTCGTTGTCGTTGTACTGCGAATGTCCGAGGTAGCAGTCGCCGGAGGTGAACGAGGCTGGCGTCCACGCCTGCGACGTGACTCCGGAGCCGCTTGCCACGAGTGCCCCCGTCTCCGCGTCGCGCTTCGCCCAGCGCAGCGTCGATGTGCCGTCCGCATTGCAGGAGACCGTAAGCGAGATGTGCCACTTTTCCCCGATCGCATATGGCTGCATCGTATCTGTGACAGAGACTAGGGTTTGGTAACCGGACTTGAGCTCCACCTGATCCTGCCCGAGATTGGTCGAGCGAGTCCAGCTCATGCAGAGGTAGTTGTTCTGATCGCTGCCGAAGTCGAAGATGCGCGACCAGTTCTGGACTGCGTCCTGCGTCGCCCAGATTTCTAGCGTCATCGACTTGGACGGCAGAAGGTTGGGACATGCGCCGAGAGTGACAAACGACGTGCCCTTCGAGCCGCCGGCGAGCGTGACGCACGTGCCGTCCTCTGTGAACGAGCAGGCGCCATTCGTCACGGCGGTCGCGCCGCCTACAGTGTCTTCAAGCGAGCCGTTGAAGCTCCAGCGGTGTACCAGCCCCGAACTTGTCGCGGCGTTTGCGCCGAGGCCTGAGGCGGCAAAAGCCACCGTCACGGACAGCATCGCCGCCCGCTTCAACCATGTTATTATCGTTTTCATTTTTTCTATGTCCTTTCTGTCGTGCCCTGGTTTTACTGCTAGCCGCCAGACACGAATCGAGGACATAGAAAACCTCTCGTTCATGTCTCGCGAGAGGTCGTAGGAAGTACCTTTGTAGAAAACACGAAGAGAGGAAGCGTGTGCTCGCTTCTCTGCTAAGTGTCGTTCTACTTGAAATTTCCTACGTTTCCCGCGACGACTGCTTGCAGCATTGCAAATTGCTGTTCTATCCACCGGTCGCAGACCGCCGCGAAGCGGTCGCTAGAGTGGTGCGGATTTCTCCCGCCTTATCGTTTTAACTGTCTATGGGCTTGTTCCTTTCATTGTCAGTTTCCACGATTTGAGATTGAAGATGGTTACTTGAGGAACAGAAACAACTGGTCGTAGGTGATAGGCTTCCCGTTTTCGTTCTCATCGCGGGAACCGAATATGGCAAAGCCATTGTCGCGATAGAACTTCGCCAGAAACTCGTTGCCGTGTTCCATCTCGACAAATACAATCTGTCCGCCTATCTGCTCTTTTGCGATGAGAAGGCGATTCCTTGCAAGGGAAAGAAGCGTTTCCCCTGTAATCAGGTCGCCGCCATTAGCCAGATAATTCTTCCCGATTTGGGCAACCAAGAACGCCGATACCGTGTAAGTCCCTGACTCATGGTTCACTTTGGCAAATCGCTCGATCCGCTTGCGTTGGCTTCCACTCAATATATCAGCCTTGAACGTTACAGGTTTATGAGTCAACGCAAAATATCCAACAAGCAATTTGGTTTCATCATCAAACACGAGATGCGTCACCGTCATGCTTTTCTTTGTAAAGTCAAGTGCGCGGTTTTGGAGGTAGCCGTCTATCTCCGGGTTGTGGCGACAAGAAAATCCGGAAATCAACTTCTGCACGAAGGCGTCACCCCTCGCGGCAGATATTGTGGCCAAGCTCTCTACAGTGTAACCCATGTCTGATTATGCATGAGCCACGGCGTAAGGACTGTCGTCAAGGAACTTGCAGAAATCATCGTAAGACCTCTGCGTCTCCTCGACTTTCGTTTTTGGCTGAGGCCACGGCTTGTCAGAGCAAAGAGCATCCACAAAGGCCCGAACGCGATCCGGGTCTTTCAGCTCGATGTTCGCAAATATACTAGATGTCGCCAATTTCTTTTCTCCTTCCTGTTTCAGGGCATAGTAAACCTATTATGCATGTGACGAGTATAGCATTTCTGCCGTGAAAAGTCAATGGGGTGCGAAATTAACGAAACGTCCCAAAATGGTAAAATCTAATGAGCCATTCAAAAAGAAAGGCTCTTCGTCGTTTTTAGTGGAAAGGCCCTCCTCGGGACCACACAATCGGACGCATATCCAGCTTGCCGCAGTTGAACAGTATTGCCACGTGGATGGGCCTTCAAACTGAATCGCCATGACGGCGCAACAGCATGGCTTCGCCGACGGCCCGGTTCCCGCCGATAGACGAGACTCGCCTTGTCGATGGGCGAGTCTCGCCAAATCGACAGCTATGACTTGCCGTTTCGATAGC
>DFGB01000039.1:16575-21398 GCA_002371135.1 Verrucomicrobia bacterium UBA3761
TTGCCGTTTCGATAGCTATGACTTGGATTTCGATAGTTGTGATTTTGATTTTGCCCGGTGGGGTCGGGCGATTTGCCCGGTGGGGGACTTTGCTTCAAAAAAAGCAAATACCGTCGCCCTGTCGAAAAGTTGATGCACGAAATGCCAGCCTCAATCTTTCAGCAATGCTTCGAGGTCCTGGACGGTGAGTTTCTCCATCACGGCGGCGTCGGTGGTGGAGACGGTGGCGGAGATTACAGCCTGCTTGCGGCGCTGGAGTTCTAGCACCTTTTCTTCGATCGTGTTCGAAGCAATCATTTTGACGACATAGACGTTCCTCGTCTGACCGATGCGGTGGGCGCGGTCTGTCGCTTGGTCTTCGACGGCGGGGTTCCACCACGGGTCGTAGTGGATCACCATGTCCGCGCCCGTGAGATTGAGGCCCGTACCGCCGGCCATGAGCGAAATGAGAAACACCTTGATGGAGCGGGTGTGGTTGAACTTCTCGCACTCGCCAAGGCGGTTCTTCGTAGAGCCGTCGAGATAGCAGAATTCAATGCCGGCTTCCTGAAGGCTGGCTGCGATGAGCTGGAGGGTTTTGACGAATTGAGAAAACACGAGAATGCGATGGCCGCCGGCGATCGCATCGTCAAGTTGTTCGCGGAACGCCTCTAGCTTCCCGGCCGAGGCGAGCTTGCGAAGTTGCATGAGACGCGCGAGTATGTCGAAACGCGACTTGGCAAGCCCCTTCTCGCGCAAGATGGTGCCGACCTCGGTGCGCATTTTCGCCTGCGCCTGGAGATACTGCGAATGCGCCTCGTCGGTCAGCGGGCAGTAGGAGACCTTGACAATCTTGTCCGGCAGGTCCTTGGCGACGGCTTTCTTGACGCGGCGAAGTATGAATGGATGGAGTTTGCGTTTGAGGCGCGAGAGCGCGGATGCTGCGTCCGCCCCGCCGTCAAGGATGGGCAATTCGTAGTCGAGCTTGAAGTTTTCGTAGTCGCCAAGATAGCCGGGCATGAGGAAGTCGAAAATCGACCAGACGTCGGAGACGGAATTTTCGACAGGGGTGCCGGTGAGGACGAGGCGGCGGATGGACTTGATGAGCTTGACGGCGCGCGCGTTCTTCGTCTGGCGGTTCTTAATGTGCTGCGCTTCGTCGAGTGCGACTACGGCGAATTCCTTGTCGAAGTACGCCGCCTCGAAATCACGCTGGACGAGCGCGTAGGATGTGATGACGAGATCGGCCGATGGGATCTTCGCAAAGTCGCTCGCACGGTCTGGCCCGGAGATGACGAGCGTCTTCATCGACGGTATGAACTTTTTCGCCTCGGCCTCCCAGTTGCGCACGAGCGAAGTCGGGCAGACGATGAGCGACGGCAGATGCGGCCCTGCCTCGACGCGCGGCAGAGAGAGCCACGTCAAAGTCTGCAACGTCTTTCCAAGACCCATCTCGTCGGCGAGCAAGCCGCACAGCCCGGACGATTCAAGAAAGCGCATCCAGTAAACGCCTTGCTTCTGGTAAGGGCGCAAGACTTTATCCAGCGCGCCAAGCGCTATCGGTTCGAAGCGAGCATCGCCGTCGACGCGGTTGCGCTGGGCGGCCGTCTTGCGCCACCGCTCGGCCGCCGTGTCATCGATGTCGATTGAAGAATCGAGGATGTCGAGCGAACTCTTTACATACGGCGCGTGGACGCCGGAGATGCGCATCCAGCCAGAGCCGGCCTTGTCCTGGCGGGCGTTGCAGTCCGAGAAAACGGCATGCATCGCCTTGATGGCGGTCGTATCCAGAAGGACGTATCTATCGTCGCCGAGTTTGATGTATGCGTCATTGCGGTTGAGCGCCGCCTGGACCATGACGGGCGAAATGTCCGAACCCATGGCGTCGAACTGGTAGGAGACGTCGAAGTCGCCGTTGGGAGCGTCGCGTATTGCAACAACCGGCACGATTGACGGCAGGGAATCTGTCGTCTTCATCAAGCGGTCCGAAAGCGTGACGTGCCACGCATGGCGACGCAATTCCGGGAGGCCGGCGCCGAGGAAGTTGAGGATGTCGTGCGGCTTGCGCATGAAAAGCTTGAGGTTGCCGCCTTGATATTCGGAAACAAACCCCATATTGGCAAGAAACTTCACGGCGTCGCGTTCGGCCTGCATCGAGCGCACGAATCTGACATCGGGATCTGACGGATCTGGGAGGTAGACGGTCCTGTCCGCCTGGACTGAACATACGGGAAGCTCGATCTCGCCATATACCGCGTCAAGTTCGATTGAGACGGCAGCGCGCGAACCAGAAACGTAGGCCGAGAACTTCGGCTGCATCGGGACTTCGACGAATTTCTCCGCTGGCGGTGCAGGCGGCGAGGGGGGCGCCTGACGGTCTGATTGCGGCGGCCGTGCATGCGTCGCAGGTCGGGCGGCAGACGGCCTCGCGGGTGCTTCTAGACGCATCTTGCGCTGTCGCTCTTCCTCGTCTTTTATCAATATCGCAATTCCAAGCGCGACGACGTGCGGACAGATTTGCCCGTACTCTTTGTTCATCCTGCAAGGGCAGTTGGATTTGACTCTCTCGTCGCGCATCAACTGGAGCGAAAGCGGCATCGCCCAATTGTCGCCTTTCATTATCCTACCACGGATTTCTAGTTTCTCGTCATCATACTCCGCCTCCACCACGTCGCCAGCATTGACGATAGCGAGTGCTTGGTTGAAGACCGTCGGTCCTCCCCACTTTATCAACTCGCTGCGTGTTATTCCAGATGTAGGCATGGATGGTTGAAAAGTTGAGAAGTTGAAAGGTTGAAAAGTTGAAAAGTTGAGAAGTTGAAAGGTTGAAAAGTTGAAAAGTTGAGAAGTTGAAAGGTTGAAAAGTTGAGAAGTTGAAAGGTTGAAAAGTCCTAAGTCCTACTTTCCGCCTAGGACTTTAGCTTCACCGACGAGAATTTGCGCGTGGGCGTCGGTGACGAGGATCGAGACCTTAGAACCGATTGGCGCATCGCTTGCATCCCAGACGACGATTCTGTTCCCGCCGTCGCGCCCGCCCAGGCGCTCGGGATTGCGCTTCGACGGACCCTCGACAAGAACTTCGCGCACTGTGCCGACGAGCCGCAAATTGCGTTCAAGCCCCCTTCTCTGCTGGTCTGCAAGGAGCACCTGGTTGCGGCGTTCTTTCTCTTCTACGCTCACATCGTCGACGAGCAAAGCCGAGCGGGTGCCAGGCCGTGGAGAATACTTGAATATGAAGGAATTGTCGAATCCCGCTTCGTCCATCAACGAGCGCGTCGCTTCGAAATCCTCCTCCGTCTCGCCGGGGTAGCCGACGATGACATCGGTCGTTATGGCAAAGGCCGGGTCGAAATCGCGCAACTTGCGAATCGCGGCGAGGTATTCGGCGCGTGTGTAATGGCGTCCCATTTCAGCGAGGATGCGGTCCGAGCCGGATTGGACCGGAAGGTGCAGGTGGCGGCAGACTTTGGGCTCGGTGCGAAAAACTTCTACGAGCTCGTCAGTGCATCCTTTTGGATGGGCGGAAGTGAAGCGTATGCGCTCGATGCCGTCGATTTTGGCGAGCGCCCGCAAGAGACGGGGGAACGCTTCCCCCTTCGCGTCGGGCCAGACTGGATTGCGCACGCCATATCGCAGCACGCTCTGACCAAGGAGGCACACTTCCTTCACTCCACGTCGTGCGAGCGCCTCCACCTCGGCAATCACCTCGGCCGCCGGACGTGAATACTCATGGCCGCGAACATCCGGCACGATGCAGTAGCTGCACCTGTTGTCGCAACCTAGGAGGACGGTGACGAACGCTTGGAAGCCGCTTGCAGAGTGGGCGGCGAGAGCTTCTGGGATGAGGTCGTCGCCAAGTTCCAGCCGGGGGTAGCGTCCCTCCGCCACGATACGCGGGATGAGGCCTGCGGAGCGAGGGGCGACGGCGAAATCGAGGTGCGGCAATTTTTTGAATACGTCCGCGCCAAGCCTCTTCACTGCGCATCCCATGAGGCCCGTCACTTTTTTCGCCGCTATCAAATTACCGGCCTTTCCGATCGCCTTCTCTTCTGCTTTCTGGCGAACGGTGCAGGAATTGACGATTACAAGTTCGGCATCTTGTTCATTTTCGACCTTCTCGTGTCCGGCGGCGACAAGCATGGCCTCGACCGCCTCCGAGTCGCGGACGTTCATCTGGCAGCCGTATGTATGGACGAGGAATTTCATTTCTTCTTTTTCAATATAACAAGCGTTTCAAAGCGAGCGGTGCGCGGGAACATATCAAACCATTTGACACTCTCGACTTCGAACGACCGCGTGATGGTTTTAAGGTCGCGCATCAGCGTCGCCGGATCGCAGCTGACATAGAAGATGCGTCCGGCTTTCGAAGCGGCAAGATACTTTGCCACACCTTGTTCGAGACCGCCGCGTGGGGGATCGAGGATGACCGTCGTACGTGGCGTAATGCGCAACCGGCGCAGCAGGCGCCCCGTCTCGCCTGCCCAAAAGCGGCCCTTGACGCCGTTCGCTTCGGCGTTCGTGCGCGCAAACTCGGCCGCCGCACGCCCGGACTCCACGCCCGCAAGCCAGCACTCGCGCTTCAACGCCGCTTTGCAGACGATTCCGAAGACGCCAACACCGCAATAAAGGTCGACTATGTCCGGGCACTCCCCGGCGCCGCGCAGATACTCGTCGCGCACGACTTTCACAAGCGCCTCGCCCGCCTCGCAATTCACTTGCCAGAAGCCATCTGCCGGCACTTGGAAAATCTTGCCGCACGTCATCTCCTTTATGACGACATCTTTCGGCGCTTCGCCAAGCCACCATTTGACGCCAGAAATTTTGCTGTAGCGCATCGTGAGCGT
>DFGB01000039.1:21525-52178 GCA_002371135.1 Verrucomicrobia bacterium UBA3761
ACGAACGCCAGCTGCTCGTCGATCTGCTTCACGGCAAGCGGATCGGTCGTGACGTCTACCACCTTGTGCTCAGGCTCGAGCATGTAACCGATGTGCGGCGGCTTGGAGTTGGCGATGTGGTATACGACTTTATTCCTGTAGTTCGCGCCGTTGCCTGCGTATTCGCACTTTGAAGGCACATTTGCCTCAATGCGGGCGCGAGAGAAAAATTCCGCCAGCTGCGCCGCCTTGAGTCTGAGCTCGCCATCGCGCGAAATGTTCGCATACACCATCCCAGGTGCCGGGGCAGAGCCTTCCCCCAGACGCGCCGACGACGGCTCTACGACTTCCGTCAAACGCGCCTTGACGTAGCCGCGGCGTTCTTCGAAAATGTCGGCCTTCACAAGTTCCCCTTCGAACGCGCCCCCGACAAACACGACGCGCCCGTCGCCAAGCCGTCCGAGCCCGTCGCCGCCATATACGTTTTTAAGTATTCTAACAGAGCAGACCATAGAAGTTAGCAGTTAGTAGTGAGCAGTTGGCAGTCAGTAGTTGGCAGTCAACAGTGGGCAGGTGGTCTCCCGGTATGACGAAAACAATCTCTCAAAATGCTCTTCCTTGTTCGTGGCCGCTGGCTCCCGAACTGCCAACTACTGCCTGCTAACTATTCTCAGTATTCCAGGAGACTGCCGCCAATCGTTTCGCGGAGAATCGAATCGCCGGGGACGAGCATCGGACTTGTTTCGCGGACGCACGAGAGGAGGTTCACAAACATCTGCGCGCGCACATCGTCGGGATGCTTGAAGAGATAGCGTGTGATGAGGCCCGCGACGTACGGCTTTATTACGGCAAGTTCATATGCGAGGGACGAGTCGAACTCGCATGTGGCAAGCGAGCGAAACGGATTTATCCATTTCTTTTCGCCTTCGAGCACCTTGGGCCAAAGGCGGAATGTATCGGCCGGGGACATCTTGCGGAACTGGTGATCGCGCACAAGACGGCGCAGAAAGCGCGCCTCGGTCGACGGCAGACGCGTTGTCGCGAACACTTCCGGCTGCGTCTTCGGTTCGATGAAAAGACGGTATTTGACGTCGTCGTCAATGCTCTCCGTCAGACGCGGGTTGAGGGCGTGCAACCCTTCGAGGACGATTATGCCACCCTTTGGCAAAGAGGTTTCCTCCGGGTCGTCATAGCCATCGTGCTCGATGAAGTCGAACTTGCGGGCGTGGATTTTCCTGCCGCGCATAAGAGCCTTCAAGTCCTTGGCAAGGCGCTTCATGTCGACGGCCTCGATAGTCTCGTAATCGAGTTCGCCGTTCTCGTCGCGCGGGTTGCGCGCATCGCCGACGAAGTAGTCGTCGGTTGAAAGATGGCAGGCGCAAAGATTGTTGACGCGAATCTGCGTGCAAAGACGTTTGGCGGTAGTCGTCTTGCCGGCGGATGAGCCGCCCGAGAGCAATACAATCCTCACGCCGCCGCGGCCGGTGATGTCGTCGGCTATGCGCGAAAGAGCCTTGTGCTGGCGTGCTTCCGAGACGCGTATGAACTCGTCGATATCGCCTGTCTCTACATATGTGTTCAGTTCGTCGATAGTCATGAGATGGGGTGCATTTGCGTTTGAGAATCGACCTTGTCTCTGGCACTGCCGCTCCAGCCGAGTTTGCGGCCTAGGACTTCATAGGGATTGTAGCCTTCGAGCTCGACGAAGCGGGCCCTGCGACGGGCTTTGGAGATTTCAAGCGTCTCGTCGGCGTTCAGCATGAAGACGCTTTCGCCGTCGGCATAGACGCCAAGTTTCTCGCTCGCGCCATTGACGCGTGCGCGGGATGTGACGGTAAGCCGCACAGAATCGCTTACGACTAGCGGGCGAACGCCTAGCGCGTGAGGGTTGATTGGCGTAATGGAGAAGCTGGGAGAGTCGGGCAGGATCACGGGGCCGCCGGCCGCGAGGGAGTACGCCGTAGAGCCCGTAGGAGTTGAGACAATCAGCCCGTCGGCGGTGTAGCGAGTGACGATCGTAGAATTTGCCTTGAGGTCGAGCGAAGCGGCGTGGCCGGTCATCTCGCGCATTACGACAATGTCGTTGAGGGCGATTTCACGTCGCCTGAGGCCCTTCTTGCGGACTTCGAGAAGAGTGCGCTCCGAGATACCATATTCTCCGTTTGCCAAAGCCTCCAGCGCGCGAGTGAAATCATGCTCGCCCACAGCGGCCAAATACCCAAGCGAACCGAGGTTGAAACCTAGAATCGCAGCCTGCGGGCACGAACGCACGGCACGCAGAATCGTCCCATCACCGCCCAGCGCCACCACGACTTCCGCCTGATTCCTCGATGCGAGACCAAGGCCGAGGCGCACGGCTTCGCTCTCAAGCCTCTCTCGCGCCTTCACGGCGTGCGCCTTGGCCCTGTTCGCATAGAAGCAGATTTTCATGACGGATGAATCATTTGGCATTTGGCATTTTACATTCAGCATTGCATTTTGCCATTGGCGATTTTGTCATTTAGGTCTCCCGGTGCGACTAAAGCCAGAAAGTAGGAAGCAGAAAGCAGAAAGCAGGAAATTTGCTGTTCAGGCGGGGCGTACGTATTATCTCCTACTACCTACTTCCCACTTCCTGCTTGCGCGAAGCGGTGTGGCCGCCGACTCCTAAATGGCAAAATAAATAAATGACAAAATGCAATGCGAAATGCTAAATGTAAAATACCAAATGCCAAATGTAAAACCGGCCGGCTATCCGCCACAGAGCAATCAGTCGCCATTCGACCCGCGGCGCCTTCGGGCTCTGCGACTTCAGGGATAGTCGGCCGGAAGAGTAAGGACTTCGCACCCGTCGTCTGTGATGGCGACGGTGTGTTCGAAATGGGCGCTGAGGCAGTTGTCGTTCGTGTAGACCGTCCATTTATTTACTCGGTCGACATACGTGCCTTCGCCCTTCTTCGTCATCGTAATCATCGGCTCGATTGCTATGGTCATGCCAGGCTTGAGGACGAGCTTCGTGCCAGGCTTGCCGTAGTTAGGGACCTCGGGATCCTCGTGGACCGTCCTCCCGACGCCATGCCCGATCCAGTCTCTGACGATGCCAAATCCAGCCTCTTCCGCGACACATTGTATCGCGTAGCCGACGTCGCCGAGGTGCACTCCTGGGCCGCATGCCGCGATGCCGGCTGCGAGGCACTTCTTCGTCGTCTCGACGAGGCGAATCGTATCCGGGTCGGTGACGCCGACCATCACAGTGCGCGAGGTATCGCCATTGAAGCCGTTGACGAGGATGCCGACGTCTGTTTTTACGAGATCGCCTGGCATTACGATTCTGTTGCGCGATGGTATGCCGTGGATTACTTCGTCGTTAATAGAAACGCAAAGATGGCCCGGGAAACCTGCGTAATTGAAGAAGCTCGCCTTGACTTTATGCTTGGCGCAGTACTGGACGACGAGTTCGTCGATCTCACCAGTGGAAATACCCGGCTCGACGGCGTTCGCACAGATGTCGCGTATTTCAGCGCTCATGCGGCACGCCTCGCGCATGCGGGCGATTTCGTCTTTCGTCTTTATATCGACCTTCACATCGCCTCCAGAAACGCTTTGACGACATTGTCGACGCCGGTCGTGCCGTCGACTTTCTTGAGCATGCCCTTGCCCGAGTAGTAGGAAATGAGCGGCTCGGTCTGCTGATGATAGACGACAAGGCGGTCCTTGACTGTCTCTGGGTTGTCATCCTTGCGGATGACGAGCGCTTCGCCGCAGTTGTCACAGACACCCTCGACTTTTGGTGGGAGATTGCGCACGTGATAGCCCGCCTTGCACTTGGGGCAGGTGCGGCGGCCTGCGATGCGGTCTTGGATGATGGAATCTGGAACGTCGATAAGGACGGCGCCCGTCACCGGCGCGCCCATCTCTTCGAGTATCTTCGCTTGCGCGAGATTGCGAGGGAATCCGTCGAGGAGCATCGTGACGTCGCCCTCGGTCTCCGCCACGACATCCTTGATCATCGTGGCTATGAGCGCGTCTGGAACGAGGTTGCCCTTCTCCATGTAGCCCTTCGCCTCTAGGCCCGCAGCCGTGCCTTTTGCGATGGCGCCGCGAAGCAAATCGCCGGAGGAGACGTGCTTCATGGAAGCGTGTTCAGAAGCGAGCTTGCCTGCGACAGTGCCTTTCCCCGACCCCGGGGCGCCAAGTAGTATTACGATTTTCATGAGATTTTTCGATTTGGAAATTTTTCGATTCTTTTCCCTCTTCCCACTTCTTGCGCTAGAATTTCACGTCGATCTGCCAGCGGAAAAAGTAGGCCGGCTTGTCCGTCTCGAAATAGTCGCCTGGATTGAAGAATTCCGCCATTACGTGACCGAATACTTCGAGGCGGCCACCTGTCGCCTTGTCGGCGATGTAGAGCGGGAAATCGTAGCGAGCCTGCGTGAGGAAACCTTTGTAGCGGCCATCGCCGCCGCCAATGCCGTCCTTCGTCTCGGCCCACATGGGGCCAGCCATGATCTGCGCTTTGTGGCGATAGCCAAACTCTACGCCAAGGGTCGACTTGAGATTGATCTGGTTGGACCACCAGCAAACGCCATACTGCGAGCAGCCGTAGACGAACATCTCTGAATCGTCGACGCCTCTATACCACATCGGATCCCAGGCGTGGTTGCCGCCATCTTCGTCCGCCGTGTGCTTGTCGCCGCTCTGGACGAGAAGCCCGCCGTTGATATAAGGCCGCCACTGGCCCTTCTCGACCGCTTTCTTCCAGTCGAACCCGGCATAACCGGCGTATGCGGCGAGTGTATCGCCATCGCCGTTTTTGCCGATCTGCCCCATGGCTTCAAAGGGCGTGGAGAACTCCTCCGTCCAATGCGGGACAAGCTTGACGCCAAGAAGGTTCACCTGCTTGCGAGGGTGCTTTACGCCATCGCGGTGGAAGGATGCGGTATCTTTCTGGATCCAGAAAAGCTGGTAATCGAGGTTGGAGATTTTCGAGTTCCATATCGCTCCAAAGCCCCAATCATCCATCTCGGGCTCGCCGCGGCCAAACCCGGTCTTTCGGACATGGCGACTGCGCTTGGTGCCCCAGCGCAATTCTTCATGGTCGTGCGTGGCGAGCGCGAAAAGGTCCAGCCAGCTGTCTTGCGTGAAGTGCAGCGCGATTCGAGCGACGTCGGCGTAGCATGTCGCAGAACCGTCGCCCGGCGTGCCGTCGGTAAAGATGTGGTCGAGCCCGTAGAGGCCAATCAAATCCTGGCGGCCGACGCGCAAGTCGAGAAAGTCGTCGAAGAGCCCCTTGCCTTCAATGTAAAGGTTGTCGAGGACGACTTCATTTGGGAATGTCTGGTTGTGCGTCTTCTGGACGATGCCGGCGCGAAATTCATCGCTGAGGCGTCCGTAGATGCGCCAGTTCTCCCCCATCTTGAGCTCCGCCCAGACGGAAGGTCTGAAGCGGAACATGTTCTTCGTCTTGCCTCTGTAGACGCCCGGCCGGCCGAGGACGCCGCCCGGCGCGGAAGGGACGTTGTGCATTATCTCCTGGCGCGTGCGAAGAGCGCCGCCCGCGTCGAAGGAGAAGTTTGGAGGAAGCTCCGCCTGGACGTCCCCGGCCATCGCCAGGAACATGGCGCAAAATGAAAACAGCATGGCGATTGTCGCTTTCATGAACAATCCTCCAGATTTCTTTGCTTTCCGGTTACTTCACCGGCACGAGTTTTTCGACGCCGCCCATGTAGGGGCGAAGGACTTCAGGAATCGTCACGGAGCCGTCGGCGTTTTGATGCTGTTCCAGCAGCGCGACCATGAGACGCGGCAGAGCGACACCGGAGCCGTTGAGCGTGTGGACGAGTTTCGTCTTGCCGTCGGTATCGCGGAAGCGACAATTGAGACGACGCGCCTGGTAGTCGGTGAAGCAGGAGCACGAGGAAACTTCAAGCCACTGCTGCTCGCCTGGCGCCCAGAGCTCGAGGTCGTAGCACTTCGCCGCGGAGAACCCCATGTCGCCGGAGCAGAGCTGGAGAACGCGGAAATGAAGCCCGAGCCCGGTGAGAATCGCTTCGGCCTCCTTGACGAGGATTTCAAGCTGCTGGAAGGAAGTATCGGGATGGACGAAGTTGACCATCTCCACCTTGTCGAATTGATGGACGCGCAGCATGCCGCGCGTCATCTTGCCGGCGCTCCCGGCCTCGCGACGGAAGCACGGCGTGTAGGCGGTGAGCTTGACGGGGAGGTCTTTGACGTTGAGGATGTCGTCGCGGTAGTAGTTCGTGACAGGCACTTCGGCCGTGGGGATCAGCCAGAAATCGTCGATCTGGCAGTGGTAGAGATCTTCGGCGAATTTCGGCAGCTGGCCGGTGCCCGTCATGGAATCTGAATTGACGACGAACGGCGGGAGCATTTCCGTGTAGCCCTGCTCGCGGCAATGGACGTCGAGCATGTACTGGATGAGCGCACGCTGGAGTTTCGCACCCTGGCCGAGGATGATGGGGAAGCCGGTGCCAGTGAGTTTGACGCCGCGAGGGAAGTCGAAAATGCCGAGCTTCTCGCCGATGGACATGTGGTCGAGAATCTTGAAGTCGGGATCCTTCCATTCGCCTACCTTGCGCACGACGACGTTCGCGGAAGAATCGAGCCCGGTGGGGATTTCCGGGGCGGGAATGTTGGGGATCATCAGCAGCATTTCGCGAAGATCGTGCTCGACCTGGGCGAGTTCCTTGTCGATCTCTGCGATTCGATCGCCCACCTTGCGCATTTCCTCCTTGGCGGCTGCGATGTCGCCGCCTTCCTTGGCGATGCGGCCGATGTCCTTGGAAGCGGCGTTGCGCTTTGCCTTGAGAGTCTCTGTTTCGGCAACGAGGGAGCGGCGCTTGACATCGAGGTCGCGGGCTTTCGCGCAGCGTTCTATCTCCACTCCGCGGCGGGAAAGTGCTTCAGCCGTCGCATCGAAATCGTCCCTTAATTTTTTTATGTCGATCATTTTGATGATATCCTTGAAAATTGGAATATATTATACCATTTTACCCGGAGAAGGGTCAAGTGTCGGCGGGAATGGCGCAGACGGCGCGCGCGGGCCATCGAGCAAAGCGCAGGCATTTGCGAGGCGCGTGCAGGCTTGGGCATGGGCGGCGGGATCGTCAAGCCATTTGGCGAGGATAGAGGAAAGCGCCTCGGGGGTGAAGTCCTCTTGCAAGAGTTCCGGCATGGGGAATTCGTCGGAGCCGGGACGCATCTTCTCCCAAATGATATTCGCAAGCCCCACATGGCGTATGCCTTTTACAAGCCGCCGGGCCAGCCATGCGAAAAGCGCCGATACGCGATAGACGAGGACTGTCGGCGTCCCCGCAAGAGCCGCTTCGAGCGTGGCTGTGCCGGAAGCGACGGCGGCGACATCGGCGCGGCGCAACGTATCTCGCGCCCCGCCATCCTTGCATGCAGCCTCGTCGAAGGAGTTTGCGCGCAGAACCTCGACTATCGCCCTTCTCGCATTTTCACTCGCCGCCGGGATCTCAATCTTCACATTGTCGAGCATCTTCACGGCATCGAGCATCAGTGGAAGATTGCGTTCGATTTCCGCAATCCGGCTCCCTGGAAGAACGGCGACAAGACGTTTTTCGCGCGGCAACATGGGTTCAGAGTCCATCATCCGCTTGAGTGGATGGCCGACGAATTCCGCGAACCCCGGCTTGAACAAAGCAGGTTCGAACGGGAAAAAGCAAAGCAGTTTGTCGAGCGAAGCTTCGATTTTCGGGATGCGGCCTTTCTTCCATGCCCAGACCTGCGGACATACGAGGTGGACGGTACGTATGCCGCGGGCCTTGGCATAGGCGGCAAGGCGCAGGTTCATGCCGGGGTAGTCGATTGTATAAACGAGGTCGGGCTTCCATCCGTCTATCGCCCGCTCGATCGTGCGCTTTACTTTCAAGAAATAGAAGGCTCGGCGCAAGACTGCGAAAACCCCCATCACCGCGAGATCCGAAGTGTTGAAACCGTAATCCTGATAGCCGCGGATTTCATACTCGCCGCAATAGCGAGAAGCGACATCGCGGGCGTAAATTTCGCCCGAATGCTCGCCGTATAAAAGGAGCATGCGTTTCATGGCACGACTATGGGCGGAGTGGGGCGGGAGCAAGGCCGGAATCCACGCCAACAATGGCGATGGAACGCCGCTTGGCGTAATCGAGGACGGCGGCGCGGTCGAGCAAGACGAGGCGATGAGCCTGAAACGCAAGAGCGCTTGCGCCGGCGCGATGCATGGTCTTCAGCGTTTTAATGCCGACGACGGGAATATCGAAGCGCATGTCATGTCCATCGCGCGCGGCCTTGAATACGACGGCACCCTTGCCGCCCAGTCTGCCTCCGCGCTTGATTGCGGCATTCGTTCCCTCGAACGCTTCGACGGCGAGGACCATGCCGCACTTGACCATCACCGTCTGGCCCACATCGTGCACGCCGACGTCGTGGGCGACATTCTTCGCATGTTCGATATCGCTTCGCTCTTGGGCGGTCAATTCGCGCTCGACAAGCGGGCCGACGCCCGGGATGTGCTCGTCCATGAAGCAGCTCGCAGGGAGGATTTTCAGACCGGCCGCTTCGAGTTTCTCGATGAGCTTGCCGAAAATCGAATGGGCGTTCTTCACGGAAAGCTCTGCAAGCCAGCTTTTCACTTCATCGTCGAACTTGCCGCGAAAGAGCGAGAGCGGGTTTACCTGCCCGGCCATGATCGCGCCGTCATAGCCGTTGGCGGCGGCCCACCTGATGCCGCGCGCGATGGAGCCGATCGATATTTCGTGGACGGCATCGGCGGCCTCGCGGGTGCGGCGCGCGGTGGAACCTTTCACGGCGAGAACGTCGACCCTCTCGACGAGAGCCTTCCTCGCGCCTTCCACGACGAGCCGCGGATAATCCCCCGCCCCGGCTATGACTAGCAATTTGCGAAGATTCATGGGAAAATCGTTGGCAGTTGGCAATTAGCAGTTTAGGAGCCAACGGCCATGAATGTGGAAGAGCATTTTGAGAGATTCATCTTGTCGCACCGGGAGATAAACTGCTAACTGCCAACTGCCAACTGCCAACTGCTAACTGTTAAGCGCTTGTTCGAGGTCGGCGATGATATCGTCCGGGTCTTCAAGGCCGACGGAGAAGCGGATGAGATCCGGCGGAATTCCAGCTTCCTTGAGTTGTTCGTCGGTGAGTTGGCGATGGGTGTGCGAAGCTGGATGGAGGACGCAGCTCCATGCATCGGCGACATGCGTCACGATGCCGATTACCTTGAGCGCATCCATGAACTTTATGGATGCCTCGCGGCCGCCCTTGATGCCAAACGTCATGACGCCGCAGGGAGCGTCGCCGTGGAACTGCTTCTTGACAAGCGGGTAGTACTTAGAATCTTCAAGGCCGGCGTAATTGACCCACGCCACCTTGTCCTGCTTGCGCAGCCACTTGGCAATCTTGAGCGCAGACTCGGCATGGCGACGGATGCGAAGATGAAGAGACTCGAGCCCGAGGTTGAGCAGGAAGGCGTTGAACGGCGAAGGAATGGATCCAAAGTCGCGCATCAAATGCGCCGTCGCCTTGACGATGAACGCCATCTTGCCGAATGCCTTGGTGTAGGAAAGCCCGTGATACGAGGCATCAGGCTCGACAAGCCCCGCGAAACGCTCTGGGTAGCGCGTCCAGTCGAAGTTGCCGGAGTCGACGATCACGCCGCCGACTTGCGAGGAGTGCCCGTCCATGTATTTTGTCGTCGAATGGATGACGATATCCGCGCCAAACTCGAACGGGCGGCAGAGAATGGGAGTCGGGAATGTGTTGTCGACAATAAGCGGGACGCCCGCCTCGTGCGCCGCCTTCGCCCACTTTTCGATGTCGAGGACGCAGCCTGAGGGATTTGCGACCGTCTCGCCGAATACGCATTTCGTATTGGGGCGGAACGCCTTGGCCAGTTCTTCGGCCGGCGCGTCCGGGTCGACAAACGTGAATTCAATGCCGAGCTTCTTCATCGACACGGCGAAGAGATTGAACGTCCCGCCGTAGATTTGCGACGAGGCGACGACGTGGTCGCCCGCGTTGCACAAATTGAGGACGGAAAAGGTTGATGCAGCCTGTCCGGACGACGTGAGAATCGCACCGACGCCGCCTTCCAACGCCGCAATCTTCTTCGCGACTTCATCGTTCGTAGGATTCGCGAGGCGCGTGTAGAAATAGCCGGGGGCTTTAAGGTCGAAGAGATCCGCCATCTGCTGCGTCGTCTCGTACTTGAAAGTCGTGGACGAGTAGATCGGGACCTGGCGGGGCTCGCCGCGTTTTGGCTTCCAGCCGCCTTGTACGCACAGTGTGTCTATTTTCATGGCTGTTTGTCTGATTGGTGGTTTGATGCTTGTTGAAAGTCGATTGCGGCGACGGCCGTCTCAGAACGCGCGTTTCATAAACGCATCGAGAACTGGACATTGGTCGTGGAGCGAAAGTTTCACGGGGACGGCCTCGCAAAATATCCTGAGGAATCTGAACATCCGCTGCGAGTTGACGATTATCTCGCAAGGGAAGCGGCCGGACTTCACGAATTCGCCGAAGAGCAGTGCCGGCATTTTCTCCCACAACTGCTTGAGGCCGACATCCTTCGAAACGCTCGTCCTTGCGACCACGAGCGGCCGCCCGGAAGACGCGTCCACCGCCGCGAGCAAATACATCGCGCGCGGCCGGGCCTCGGCCGTCGACCAGCCCGGCATCAGCCTGTAGTCGACTTCGACCTTGAGCTGCCCGTCAAGGCCCATCGCCTTTGCCTTGGCAATCGCGTCCTTGCGCAGACTCACTCGTTCCGCATAGGGCGGAGGCTGGGGAATCGGCACGCCCTCGTCATGCCAGTCGCCTTCTTCAGGGGATTCTATGCGACCGAACATCGCATTCTCCGGCGCATACTTGCAGGGAAGATCGGGCGTGTCTTCGAGCTGAAGCATTATCCCGTAGCTCTCCCACATCAGCTTGCCAAGGAGAGTCTCCTCCTCGCCGGTCAAGTCCCGCGGCATGTATCCCGCGTCGCAACGCTTGAAAAGTATTTGAGAGTCGTCCAAATACGCGACTTGAAATTGCGGGTATTCGCCTATAGCGGTGTAATAGCCGAAATCGTGATTCGCGCGAGCCATTACGGCGCTGTGGAAAACGTTCCATCCCTCGAGGAAGTGTATGCGATGGCGAACCTTGTCGTCTTTGGCGTTTTCAAGGGTGAAGAAATACGGCAAGACCGTCCCCTTGGGTTTGACGAGCCAGTTGTATCTGCCCGCCGCCTCCCAGAGAGAAAGCGCCTCGATTAGTTTTGCTATTTCGACGACATCCATATTCCCCCCCTTATCCCAGCGACGAGGAGACTTGGAAGACGGCCATCAGAATCGATATCGCGACAAACCCGACGGCGCCTGCGATGAGGACGATGAGAATCGGCTCCAGGGCGTTCGTGAACGATGTGATGTTGCGGTCCATGTCCTTCTGATAGCGCTTGCCAATGTGTTCGAGAGAACTTGCCATATCGCCGGCCTGCTCTCCCACGGCCAGCATATCGGTCATCATACGGGGGAACACGCCGCTCGAAGCAAGCGGCCCAGAAATCGAAGTGCCGTCCGTGACGCGCTGGCGCGCGGTCTTGAGCGCTTGCGCGATGACCGCATTGCCGCACGTTTCTTCCGCGATCTTGAGCGCCTGCAATACATTGACACCGTTGGTGAGAAGAGTCTTGAGTGTGTAGGCGAGCGAAGAATACGCGCCTGTCGCTATGATGCCGGAAATGAGCGGGATTTTGAGTTTCCAGCCATCGACCTTCAAACGCCCCTTTTCGGTGGCGCTCCACTTTTTGAACCACCAGGCCGCGAACACGGCGCCTGCGGCAAGCGTCCAGCCGTAGTGGATGAGGTAGTCGCTCATGCCGATGAGAATGCGAGTCGGGAGGGGCAGCGTCGCCCCCATGGAGTCGAAAACCTTCTGGAACTTCGGGATAATCCACACAAGCGCGGCAATGACGGCGAAGATGCCGAACACAAGCACGATGACAGGGTATGAAAGCGCACTCTTGATCTTGCCGCGCATGTTGTCGTAGCGCTCGTAATGGTCCGCAAGACGCCTCAACACTTCCACCATCGCGCCGGAGGCCTCGGCGGCCTTGATCATGTTGCCGTAGAGCGGCTCGAATGTCTTGGGGTGGTGCATGCAGGCGTCAGAAAAGTTCTCGCCCCGGACAATGCGGTCGCACAAATCCTGACAGACGTACCGCTGACCGCTCAACTCGTCGCCTTGACCTGCGAGGGCTTGCAACGCCTGGCCGAGCGTCATGCCCGCCTCGATCAAGTCGGCGAGTTCGGAAGTGAAGAGAAGCACCTCCACGCGTGTCATCGCGGTCTTTGCCTTGTTGCCGCCGATCTGCATGTTCCAGATCGATTGCGGCTTAGCCTTGCCTTTGGCGTCTGCGGCCGCCGGCGGCGCCGTACGCGAAGACGCCTGCACGGAGAGGTCGCGCACGGCGCGCCCCTCCCGTGTTCCAGAGCTCTTCTTCGCGTAAGGCATCGTGGCTGTCAATAATTGAAAAGTTGAAAAGTCCTCTGCGTTCTCGGCGTCTCTGCGTCTCTGCGATAAAAATACAGTTTGTCGCGCCGGGAGCCATGACCGCCAAGGGCCAACTTCTCAATGCTAGCTTTTCACGACTCGCACCCTTATGACGGCATCGCTCTCTTCAAGAGCGCGAACGACATCGGCGGGGATCGAGGAGTCGGTATCGATGAGCGTGTAGGCGAAGTCTCCGCGACTCTTGTTCGCGATTGCATCGATGTTCACATTCGCCTTGCCGAGGATCGATGTGAACTGGCCAATCATGTTCGCGACATTCTTGTGGCAGATCGCGATGCGCCCCGCCTTCGTGGGAACGCCCAGAGAGCATGCCGGGTAGTTGACAGAATTGACGATGTTGCCGTTTTCAAGGAAGTCGCGCATTTCCCTCACCGCCATGACCGCGCAGTTGTCTTCCGACTCCTCCGTGGATGCGCCAAGGTGGGGGATTACGAGGCAACCCTTCTTTCCCGCCGTGGTGGCATTGGGGAAGTCGGAGACATACTTGCGCACACGACCGGACTCTATGGCGTCGAGCATATCGCGCTCGTTGACGAGCACATCGCGCGCGGCGTTGATGACTATGACGCCCTTCTTCATCATCGCGAGCGCCTCGGCGTTTATCATCCCCTTCGTCGAATCAAGCGCGGGCACGTGGATGGTGATGAAGTCGCACTCGCGGTAAATCGCTTCCACATTCTTGCAGTGGATGACGCTGCGGCTCAGATTCCAGGCCGCGTCGACGCTCAAGTAGGGGTCGTAGCCATAGACCGTCAGCCCCAGGTCGATCGCCGCGTTCGCCACCTTCTGGCCAATCGCGCCAAGGCCGATGACGCCAAGCTTCTTGCCCTGGATTTCAGTGCCGGCGAACGCCTTCTTCGCCTTCTCCGCCGCCTTGGCGATGGCGGAATCCGCGGCGTTGGCCTTGACCCAGTCCACGCCGCCGATTATGTCGCGGCTCGCCAGCAGCATCGCCGCTATCACGAGCTCCTTCACGCCATTGGCGTTGGCGCCGGGCGTGTTGAATACGACGATGCCCTTCTTCGCGTACTCGGCGTGGGGGATGTTGTTCACACCGGCGCCGGCGCGGGCTATCGCCAGCAGATTCTCGCCGGGGACGAGTTCGTCCATCTTCGCCGACCGCACGAACACGGCATCGGCCTCTTCGAACTTCTCGGTCCGGGTGTAGTTGTCACCAAGCTGCCCCAATCCGACTTCTGCTATCGGGTTGAGGCAATTGTATTTGTATTTTACCTTCATTTTTCTTTCTTCCGTAGAGTTTATCTTGGAATATGTCCGTCACGCATGAGGGACGCCGCATATTATACCACAACACCTCGACAAAGGTCAAGCCCGTCGGCAAGGTCGAAGGGCAGGCGATGGAAGAAATGCGAAAATGTTGCCAGTGCAATTTCAAATTCCAAATTTACCACACGGATTCGTTCGCGCATATAAGCCGCTCACGGAAAGGCCGCGAGAAAAACGGGCTAAACGTGCTTTGAGTGCGAACGAACAAGGAGGCGCGGCTTCAGCCGCGCACCCCTGCTAAAGTATCCGATCCGCAACAGCCTTCGGCCGGGGGATATTCCTTGACGCCAGTACAGCCGCACCTGCATAGCGGAAAGCATCTTATACGCACCATACCTGCTGCTTCTTGTCATTTCCGGCTCACATGCGCGGCGGTCCTGCTCGCGCACAAACGCGCCGCGGATAAGGCTGTAAATGTGTAGTCATTCCACAACGACTACTCTTCTGCCGCACCATGTATCAGTCGGCCCAGTCCATTTCGGTGTGACGTATGTGACGAGATCGTCAGATGCATTGCCATAAGCATTTATATCGCTTTCATCGTAATTTTCAAGCATCCCTGCGAAAGAAACCGACTTTAAATTCTCACACCACCCCAAAACCCGCCAGCCAATCGACACATTCTCCGAGAGTATCTCTATGGATTCTAGTTTCTCGCAGCTGCTGAACGCCTCCTCTCCTTATCGCCACAGATGCAGGAATCGTCAATGTCCTCAGTTCTCGACATCCGCTGAACGCGTAATCGCCGATATTTGTGACGGACGACGGAAATGTCACAGACTGCAATGACGTTCTGTCGCGAAATACGCCATAACCAATAGAACAAACGCCCTCTGGAATCACGATATCCGTTTCCAGCGGCGCCACCTTGAGTTCTCCATCCTCGATTTTCCACCCCTCGTCAGCCCACCTCGCATATAGTTTCAAAATTGAAGAATCCACAATCGACCGTCGCGTCACTATTTCTCCGCCTGTTTTCGCCGTCGCCCAGCCGACAAATGTCGCTCCGGTTTTTGTCGCTGCAGGCAAATCGCCATAGTTCTTGCCGGCAAGGTAGTCCATGCTCGTGAAATCCGCCGTGCCACCGTTGGCGTCAAACGAGACAGTGCATATCCCAGGCGTCCCGGGCAGCGGCCTCACATTCGTATAATCGCCATAACTTTTCCCCGTCATACCAATCCATTTTGATGTATCATACCATAAATCCACTCTCCGCGCACAAAAATTCTCTTGTAAATTTCGAAAGCCGACTTGCGGAATCGGATACATTTGCGCAGCAAAAAGGCGCGGCCAAAGCCGCGCCTCCTTGCCGCTTGGACCGCCCGCTACACAAGATTCATTGCCAGCATGTATATCGCAGTGCCGACAAGGACGGATACAAGACCGTTGCGAAAGAGAAGTTGGAGAACTACGACGACCGCACCTGCCAGATACGGCCACACGGTCCGCAATTCAAGACCCGAATAGGAATATAAGACCAGAAAAGCAATCATGACCGGCGAAAGCCATTTCTCGGCGACCTTGATCCACTTCGCTTCGGCGGCATCCTTGGACGACTTGCGCGTGACGGCCATCACAATGAACGGCGTCGCGCGCAGGAGAATAATCACGGCCGCCGAAATGACGACAAGCGCGAGGGCATGCAAAGAGGAAGAACCATTCATTTCGAGCCACCCTTCAGCAGTGCGCGGATTTGGTCGGTCAAAATCACTATGAAGAGCGCCGCCATTACAAACTCTATGCCTTTGTCGGGGATAGGCAAGCGTTCTCCGGCGAGCGCACCGAGCGTGCAACCCGTCAACCAGTACAAGCCGGTGAGCGAGACGAGGACGAGGCAATATTTGCGATACGCGTGCTCGTCCTTTATGTCGCAGGAGACTTCAAGTGCGAAATTCTCGTCGGTAAGGCAGCAAATCAGATAAAGCTTCGCAAGAAGCGGGAAATCGCGCCAGCGTCCGATCAGTGAAAAACCATAGAACGCATAGCGAAAAGAAATGGCAAAAGTCAAAAGCGCTGCATCAAGCAGAGCGACATGGTCGCGAAAAAGTCCGGCAATGGCGAACTGCTGGGTGCCGGAGAAGCAAGAAAAGGCGGTCAGAGCGCTCCAGACGGGGGCGAACGAAAGGCCGCTCTGCGCGGCTATCACAACGCCGGCGGCAAACCCCATTGTCGTATAGCCGGCGAGGATGGGGAGGGAATCCGCGAAAGCGCGTCTAAGCAAATTGCATTGCATTTGACATTTCGCATTTAGCATTGCAGAATTGAATTTGGCATTTGGCATTTTACATTTCGCATTGCATTTGCGAATTTACCTGTCTTGCCATTCAGGAGCCGGCGGCATTGAATGCATACGAGCGATTTGAGAGATTCATTTTGCCACACCGTGCGAAATGCAAAATGCAAAAAGCAAAACAATAAACGAAGCGCGCCGGGCGACCGGCGCGCTTTGTCGATGGACTCTTTAGTTAAGTTCCATGCGGCCGCGACGCGAGCGATTGCGGATGCGCGCACGCTGCGATTTCTTGCGAGCCTTGACGCAGGGCTTCTCGAAATAGCGCTGGTCGCGGAGCTTCTTGAGAAGGCCTTCCTTGTCGAGGACCTTCTTGAGACGCTTGAGGCCGCGCTCGACGGATTCGCCCTTCTTGAGCTTGAGCACAAGAGCCATTATTTCACCTCCTTCACATCGGTCGCCTCGGGTGCCTTCTCCTCTGCGGGAGCGGCCGGAGCGACCACCCACTGGAGAATGCAGGTCTCGGCACCGTCGCCGCGGCGAGTGCCGAGCTTGACGATGCGTGTGTAGCCGCCCTTGCGATCTTTCATCGCGGGGGCGATTTCGGCGAACAACTTCTGCACAGCCTTGGGCTGGAGGATGCGGCTGGAAGCGAGACGGCGCGCGGCGAGATCCCCCTTCTTGGCGATTGTGACAACCTTGTCGGCATCCTTGCGTGCCTCACGCGCCTTGGGCAGCGTGGTGCGAATGGAGCCGGCGAGGATCAGGTTCGTGACGAGGCTCTTCATGAGCATCGCACGATGGGCGGTGGAACGCCCGAACTTTTTCATTACTCTTTGGTGACGCATGGTGCAAATTTTCCTTATTTCTTCGATTCGAGAAGGCTCTCGTCGAACTTGTAGCCGAGGCAGAGACCGAGCTGGACAAGCTTTTCCTTGATCTCGGTGAGCGACTTCTTGCCGAAGTTGCGATACTTGAGCATGTCGGCCTCGGTCTTCTTGGCGAGTTCGCCGACCGTGGCGATGTTCGCGTTGTTGAGGCAGTTGGCTGCACGAACGCTAAGCTCGATTTCGTTGACCGACATATTGAGGAGCTTTTTAAGCCTCTCGCGCTCGTCGGCATCCTTCTTCTCGGTGTCTTCGAACTCGAGGGTTTCATCGCCCGCGTAATCGACGAAGACATCGAGGTGGCGGCGAAGCACGGCACCGGCCGTCTTGAGGGCGGCGTCGGGGTCGATGCGACCGTCGGTCCAGATGTCGAGGATGAGCTTTTCGTAGTCGGTCCTCTGGCCGACACGCGTATTCTCGACGAGGAAGTTGCAACGCGTGATGGGCGAGAAGATGGAATCGATGGCGATCTTGCCGATCTCCTGATCCTTGCGCTTGTTGCCTTCTGCGAGGCAGAAGCCGCGCCCGGTGCGGACGTCGCAGGACATGTCGAGTTCGCCGTCGACGTCGAGGGTGCAAATCTCCTGGCGGGGATTGAGCACCTGGACGTTGTTGGCTTCAGCGAAATCGCCTGCGTAGACCGTGCAGGGCCCCTTGGCCTTGAGAGTGATGGTCTGGCTCTCGCGGCTGTAGGTCTTGAGCAACACGCGCTTGAGGTTGAGGATGATGTCGGTAACGTCCTCGGTGCAGCCGGGGATCGTCTGGAACTCGTGGTTGACGCCGCGGATTTTCACGGCGCAGATCGCGGCCCCCTCAATGGAGCTGAGGAGGACGCGGCGCAGCGAGTTGCCGATTGTCCTGCCGTAACCGATTTCGAAAGGCTCTGCGACGAATCGCGCGTAGTTGGTGCGCGAGACCGTCTCGTCCTTCTGGACGCCCTTGGGCATTTCGAACCGGCTCAAACGAATAGGCATGATTTTCTCCCAATGATATAGTTGATGATGATCGCGACTAGGAGGCGCGATTTACTTAGCGGGAGAAGAATTCGACGATCAACTGAACTTCGATGTTCTCCGGAATTTCGGCGCGTTCTGGAACGCTGAGGAGCGTGCCCTGCATCGTGGACTCGTCCCAAGAGAGCCAGGTCACGACAGGTGACTTGTGGACCTTGAGTGCATCGGCGACGCTGACCATGTCGCGATCCTTCTCGCGGATGGAGACGACTTCGCCCGGGCGGACGATGTAGGAAGGGATGTTGCAAACCTTGCCGTTCACGGTGACGTGGCGGTGGGTGACGAGCTGGCGGGCGCCGGCGCGGGTCGCGGCAAGTCCCAGACGGTATGCGACATTGTCAAGGCGAGTCTCACAGAGCGCGAGGAGAATATCGCCCGTGATGCCCTGCTTGGCCTTGGCGCGCTCGAAGAAGAGACGGAACTGCTTTTCGCGCATGCCGTAGATGGCCTTGGCCTTCTGCTTCTCGCGAAGCTGAACGCCATACTCAGAGACTTTCTTGCGACGCTTGTTGGCGCCATGCTGTCCCGGGGGAGTGGGACGCTTCTCCAAAACCTTGTCGGGACCGAAAACCGGTTCGCCGAAACGACGCGCAACCTTGCTGCGCGGACCTGTGAAATGACCCATGATTAGACCCTCCTGCGTTTACGTGCACGGCAACCGTTGTGCGGAACGGGAGTCGTATCGGTGATCTGAGTGACGCGGATGCCGGCGGCCTGGATGGCGCGAACCGCGCTCTCGCGGCCGGCGCCGGCGCCCTGCATCCTCACCTCGCACTCGTGCATGCCCTTGGCGACCGCGACGCGCGCCGCATCCTGGGCGACCATCGTAGCGGCGAACGCCGTCGACTTGCGCGAGCCCTTGAAGCCAGCCTTGCCGGCGGAACTCCAGGAAATCACGCCGCCACGCGCATCGGCGATGGAGACCTGAGTATTGTTGAAAGTGGAACGGATGAAAGCGATGCCGGCGGGAATCGACTTGCCGGGGCGCTTCTTCTGGGCGGCCTCGCCCTCTGCCGGAGCGGCGGCGCCAGGCGCGGCGGCTGCGGCTTCATTCTTGATTTCTTCGCTCATTTGCTATCCCTCCTTAGCGACCTGCCTGCTTAGGCATCGCGATGGAAACGCGCTTGCCGCCCTTGCGGGTGCGAGCATTCGTCTTCGTGCGCTGACCACGGACCGGAAGGCCCTTCTTGTGGCGCAGACCGCGATACGAACCAATCGAGATGAGACGGCGGATGTTCTGCGAAACCTCGCGGCGGAGATCGCCTTCCACGCGGAAGTGATCCTGAATGTACGTCGTGAGCGCATGGATCTCGTCTTGAGTGATGTCGTCCGCCTTCTTCATCGGATCGACGTTGCAGGCCGCCAAAACATCGTCGGCGCGTTTTGGCCCGATTCCGTGGATGTACCTCAGGGCGTAGCGAATGTGCTTCTTGCCCGGGATATCCACACCCATCATTCTAGGCATAGTTGTTGGTTTCCTTTTGAGTTAGCCCTGGCGCTGCTTGTGGCGAGGGTTTGTGCAGATCACGCGCACCACGCCTTTGCGGCGGATAATGCGGCAGTTCTCGCAAATGCGACGAACGGAACTACGTACTTTCATAGTTGTTTTTATCTTATTCGGGTCGAATGAGGATATATTTTACCATATCTCTGCCGAATGCGCAAGGGGGGAAATAGAGAAATCGCGATGTTTGCCATTTGCCTCTTTTGCGGGAATATGATATAATATGCGCCCTGAATGAAACTAGCGCTTTCAACCAACTGGTGCAACAGACGCATTGCCGATGGCGTCGAAATTGCTGAAAAAGCCTTGGAACTCGGGTTCGACGCTCTGGAGCTCGGGTTCCGCACGCCGCATTCGCAGGTCGCGGGATTCAAGGCTATGCTCGAAAAGATTCCCGTCGGCAGCATACATGCGTTCTGCCCGGTGCCGGTCTCCGCCCCTGCGGGCCATCCGGAGCTTTTCCAGCTCGCAAGTTTCTCGCAGAGCGAAAGCGCGCTCGCGCGAGCCCATCTTGTCAACAACATACGCTTCGCAGCAGAAATAGGTGCGAAGACGGTTGTCCTCCATGCGGGGTGGGTCGCGTTTTCTTCACTTTTCAAAATAATCGACTCCACCCTTCTGCGCACCGTCCTTGCAAAGGGCGAAAGCAAAACCGATGCAAGGCCCTACGCGCAATTGCTCAAGAAAGCCAAGGCCATCCGGGCAAAAAACGGCGCAAAAATGCTCGATCGCTTCAAACCAGTGCTCACGAGCGTGATTCCCGTGCTGGAAGAATGCCATATCCAGCTCGGACTCGAAAACCTGCCGTACCTCGAAGGCTTCCCGGACGAAAAGGAAATGTCCGCGCTCATGACAGAATTCAAGGACGCGCCGGTCCGCGGCTGGTTCGACACCGGCCACCACCGCGTCCGCGTCATGCACGGATGGATAAATGATTTCGCGCCGGAGGCGAAAAACTACTTCGGCATGCATTTGAACGACGTCGTCGACTACAGCGACGACCATTTCGCGCCGGGCGACGGCAAAGTCGATTTCGCCGCGCTCGCGGATTTCGCCGCCGGCATCGACCACATCGTATTCGAGCCCAACTCCGACGTCACCGAAGAGGCACTGAAAAAGGGCATCGAGGTCATAAGGGCGGCGTTCGAAAGCCCCGGGGGCCAAGACGCCCAAGTCCGCTGACACAACAACAGGCAACCACATGTACCTAGCGCCGTTGAGAGGAGTGACGATACGCTGCTTCCGCGAGACATTCTCGCGGGAGATTGCGGAAGCCGGCTTCAAAGAGGCCGTCACGCCGTTCATCTCCGCGAACGCGGGCGTCGATCCATTGAAAGACCGCGAGCTGCGCGGCGGGCCGCTCCCCTTCCGCGTGACGCCGCAATTCATAGGCAAAGACCCGCAAGCGCTGAAGACGTGTCTGGAGCGGATCAAATCGACGGGCTGCGAATATGCAGACTTGAATGCGGGCTGCCCGTTCCCGATGGTACGCAACAAGGGGCGCGGCTCGGGGCTGCTGAAGGATGCGGCGAAACTTGCCGCCATGCTAGAGGCCGGATGCGAGACGATGGGAGAAGGAAAGTTCTCCGTCAAGACGCGTCTCGGCGTAGAGCGGACGGACGAATTGAAAGCACTGATGCCGCTCTTCAACGCATTTCCTCTACGCTTCATCATAGTCCACGCCCGGACCGCGAAAGAGATGTATTCAGGACGGCCGCACATGGAGGAGTTTGAAGAGGTGAAGCGACTTTCGCGCAATCGCGTAATCTACAATGGCGACGCACCCTTCCCGCAGGAAAGCGACGAAGTGATGATCGGCCGGCCGTTCGTGCGGGCGCTTGGCGCGAGAGACGATTCGCACGAACTGCTCTCACGCTACATCGCCGCTTCGGCCCAAGAGCTCGGCGGCGGACCGGGAGTCGTCGGAAGAATCAAAGAACTTGTCGCGTATTGGAAAGATCTGCCGCGCTGGGAAAAGCTCTGGCCCGTCCTCAAACTCTCTCGAACTGTAAAGGAATTGGAAGCCCTTTGACCATTTCAACCTTTCAACGGTAAATAAAAAAATGAACAAGAACATAGTATGCATTGGCGCCGGGTATATCGGCGGACCGACGATGGCTGTAATCGCGAAGATGAATCCAGACCGCAAGGTCATGGTCGTAGACGTGAATGCGGAGCGCGTGGCGGCATGGAACTCGCCCGACTACGCACTGCCCATCTACGAGCCCGGCCTCGTCGACGTCGTGAAAGAGACGCGCGGCAAGAACCTCTTCTTCACAACCGACATCGAGGGGGCTGTGAAGGAATGCGACACGATCTTCGTCGGCGTGAACACGCCCACAAAGATGTTCGGGCGCGGAGCGGGGCGGGCGAGCGATCTGCAATTCTGGGAGGCGACGGCGCGCGAAATAAAGGCCTATGCAAACCGCGACAAGATCGTAATCGAGAAATCGACCCTGCCCGTCCGCACCGCCGCGGCGATGGAAGCGATTTTGAACGACCACGCAACACACCGTTTCACCGTCCTCTCCAACCCCGAATTCCTGGCGGAAGGCACGGCTATCAACGATTTGCTGGAGCCCGACCGCGTCCTCATCGGCGGCCCGCAGGATGAAAACGGGCTTGCCGCGATTGCCGAGGCGATGGAGATTTACGCCGCATGGGTGCCGCGCGAGAAGATCCTGACTACGAACGTATGGTCCGCCGAACTCACCAAACTCGCCGCGAACGCATTTCTCGCGCAAAGGGTCTCCTCCATCAACGCAATCGCAGGACTCTGCGAGGCGACGGGCGCAGATGTCGATGAAGTCGCCCGCGTGATCGGCGCCGACCGCCGCATCGGGCCGAAGTTCCTCAAGGCCGGACCGGGATTCGGCGGAAGCTGCTTCAAAAAGGACGTCCTCAACCTCGTCTACCTTTGCGAATCGTTCAGCCTGCACACGGCGGCGGAATACTGGAGCGGCGTCATCAAGATGAACGAGCACCAGCAGGAGCGCATCGTCTCGCGACTGTTCAAAGAGATGTTCAACACCCTCGCAAACAGGAAGATAGCGCTCTTCGGTTTTGCATTCAAGGCCGACACGGGCGACACTCGCGAAACTCCATCCGGCCGCGTGGCGCGACTCCTCGCCGAAGAGCACGTCCGCCTCGCAATCACCGACCCCAAAGCCCTTCCCAACGCCAGGCGCGACCTCGCCGACCTCGACAATGTGGAATATTTCGACGACGAATACGAAGCGGCAAAAGACGCCGACGCGGTAGTCGTGATGACCGACTGGAAATCATACCCGAAGCTCGACTGGGAAAAAATCTACGACCTCATGCGCAAACCTTCGCTCGTGTTCGACACGCGCAACTGCCTCGACCGCAAGCGCCTCGCCGCCATCGGCTTCAAGGTCCTCAACATCGGAAAATAAAAGAAGTCCGAAGTCTCGAGTCCTGCGCAAAGTTGACCGACTGGAGGCAACTTGGACAACTCAGCACTCAGGATTCATGACTTAAGGCTCAGGCCTTTTCAACCTTTCAACTTTTAAACTTTTCAGATGAAACTTGAAGATACCATCCGTTCGGCCTTTGAGAAGGCATTCCCTGGCGAAGATTTCTCATTCGTCCGCGTAGTCCCCGCGACCGATGCGAAATTCGGCGACTACCAGTGCAACGACGCGCTGAAACTCGCGAAGAAGTTCGGCATGAAACCGCGCGACATAGCGTCGAAGGTGGCTGCCGCTCTAGACAACGAGTGCTTCGAAAAGGTGGAAATCGCCGGTCCTGGATTTTTGAACCTCACAGTCGGCGAAAAATGGCTTGCGCAAAGCGTGGCGGCGCTCGATGCCGCGAGCGAGTGCGGAATTCCGCAGCAGGGAGCCGGCAAGACGGTAGTCATCGACTACTCCTCGCCCAATGCGGCCAAGCAAATGCATATCGGACACATCCGCTCGACGGTAATCGGCGGCGCGCTCGACCGCATTTTCCGGGCGCTCGGCTACAATGTCGTGGCCGACAATCATCTTGGCGACTGGGGAACTCAATTCGGCATCCTCATCAAGGGCTACCGCGAGTGCCTTACGCAGGAAGAACGCGACAATCTGAGCGTCGCGAACCTTGAAAAGTGCTACGTCCTCTCCGCCGCGAAGGCAAAAGAAGAGGACGGCGAGTGGAAGGATGCGTGCAAGGCCGAACTCGTGAAATTGCAGCAGGGAGACGCGGAAAACCTCGCTCTCTGGAAGAAGTTCATCGATATTTCAATATGCGAATTCGAACGCATGTACGCGAAGCTTGGCGTTAAGTTCGACACCTACCGCGGCGAATCCTACTACAACGCGATGATGCCGGGCGTAGTGGAAAAACTGCTCAAGGCCGGGCTCGCGGAAGAATCGGAAGGTGCGCTCGTCGTCAAGCTTGAGGAAGAGAACCTCGGCGTCGCCATCGTCCGCAAGTCCGACGGCGGCTACAACTACACCACATCAGACCTCGCCTGTGTCGAGTCGCGCGTGGCGGACTACAATCCGGAGCGCATCATCTACGTCACGGACGACCGCCAGAAGCTCCACTTCGCGCAGTTCTTCTCCATCGCCGCGAAGATGGGCTACACTGTGAAGCTCGTCCACGTGCCATTCGGACTCATGTCGTTCAAAGGCAAGGCGATATCGACCCGCGAAGGCAACCTCATCAAACTCGACGACCTCCTCTCGGAAGCCGTCCGCCGTTCGTACGAAATCGTGAAAGAACGCGGCGGCGACGAACACCTCGCCGAGCAAATCGGCATCGGCGCGGTCAAATACACGGACCTCTCCCACGACCCGGCCACAGCCATCGACTTCGATTGGGACAAGGCGCTAGCGCTGGACGGCAATTCCGGGCCGTATCTCCAATACGCCCACGCACGCGTCTGCTCGCTCCTTGCGAAGGCCGCGCAGTCGCCTGCGGGCTCGCCCGATGATTCGGCAACCGAGGCGCCCGGCGCCTTCGACAAACGCCTCGCCCTCCAGTTGCTCGAATTCCCGGGCGCTGTAGTCCGGGCAGCCGAGGCCTACAAGCCTTCAATTCTCGCCGACTACCTCTACCAGACCGCACAGGTCTATTCGAGTTTCTACCAGAATACGAGCGTACTGAAGTCGCCGGAACCTGTCCGCTCGCGCCGCCTCGCGCTCTGCGCCCTTTTCGCGAAAATCCTCGCCAAGGGCCTCGATCTCCTCGGCATCGAAGCGCCGGAAAGAATCTGAGCAGTATCAATGGTTGGCAGTCGGGGCTCCCGGTGCGACGAGAGGGGGCTCTCAAATAGTTCTCCCGTGTTCGCGACCACGGGTTCTTGAACTGCCGACTGCCAACTATTGAATGCCAACTTCTAACTATTGACTATCGCCACGCCGGCGCTGGTCCCTATGCGATTGGCGCCGGCTTCTATCATGGCGAGCGCATCCGCGCGGGTGCGAATGCCGCCGGCGGCCTTGACGCCCATATCGGGACCGACGGTCTTGCGCAGAAGTTTCACGTCTTCGATTGTCGCGCCGCCGGGCCCAAATCCCGTCGACGTCTTCGCAAAATCGAATCCGGCCTGTTTCGCCAGCTTGCTGGCGAGGATCTTCTCTTTGCGATTCAAATAGCAACACTCGATGATGAGCTTGAGACACAAATCATCCTTCACCCTGACTTGCTTCACAAAGGTGCGCAAATCCGCCAAGAGCGCCTGGCGCGCTTCTTTCGACACCGCCGCCGCCTTCAAACGGCGGATGTTGACGACAAGGTCTATATCCTTCGCCCCAGCCGCAACGCAGGCAACCCCTTCCGCGATTTTGATTTCGACGGTATTCTGTCCCAGCGGGAAGCCGATGACAGTGCCTACCCGGATCTTGCTGCGGCCTAGATGCTTGACGGCGTTGGCCACTTCCGCAGGATGCACCATTGCGCAGGCGAATTTATACTTCTTCGCCTCCGCGCACAACTTCTCAACCGCATCCGGCTCGCCGGCCGGTTTCAGGAAAGTATGGTCGATCATCGCGGCCAGTTCTGCTTTTGCCATTTTGCTCATCGTCGGTCTCCTTTGAATGCTAGTTGAACAACTCCCAATCCCTTTTCAGCGACTTGGGGAAGCGATGCCGTTTCTCAATTACATGCCGCATCCTGTAGAGTATGCGCAAGACCGGTTCGTATCCGAGCGACATCGGGTTGCCAAGCGTGTGCCGGCGAAGAAGCCAGCGCCCGGCCTGCCATAGCGTCCGCGTGTGATCATGCCCGGCGGCGAGAACCTTCCCCGTTGTCTCAAGCCACAACTGCCGTGCGACTTCCCACGTGCAAACAGGCTCGGCCGTTGGACGAAACTTCCATGAAACCGCCTTGGCATAGAGCGCCTGGCATAGCTTCATTGTGCGCTGCTCGATGCGCCAACTGTACGCCTGTTGCACGATAAGAACCGCATCGCCGCAGCCAAGAACGCATTTGTTGATGTTTCTGGCGACGAATTTCAAGTCGTCCGTTTCGTTGGCAAACAACAATCCCGCGCCGCGATTGACCAGCAGTCGCACAGCCTCGGTCCAAGGCAAGGCGGACGCATCGCGCAATTCCACGCAAGCGAAAAGTTCGTTCCCGCGCTTCCCTGCGACGTCGAAATAACCGTGAATCAGCTCCTGAACCATCAACCGATCCTGATCGTGTTGAAGACGCCAAGGCGTCTTGGGTGGCGAGAAATCGACATCCACACCCAACTCTCGCGTCCATCTCGCACTAATCGGGGAAAGCGCGGCGGCAATGGCATTGATGTCGTTTTCAGTCGCGCAAGCATCGGTAATCGCAAAGAAATCGAGATCGTTCGAAAGCGACTCGTTGCCGTTTTCGTCGATAAACACGCCGCCCTCGCCCCGGCCATATCCTCCGCCAAGAACGACGCCGGCGAGGCGTGGTATGTTCAACTCTGTAATCTCGCGGCCGATCTCCGCTATCATGCGGTCGACTATTGCATCCGCCTTGGGCGCATCACCATGAACGTATTTGGACATATGAGGGAAGAGAGAAGAGAGAAGAGGAATTTTTCGATTTTGCGATTTTCGATTTGCGATCGGACATCCCTTTTCAACACAGAGGCACAGAGACACGAAGAAAAAGTTGAAAATTTGAAAAGTTGAAAAGTTCTCTGTGTTCCTCTGCGACACTGTGACTCTGTGTTAAAGAAGAAAAGCTTTGGCGCAAATCGAAAATCGAAAAATTCTCCTACCTTCTCCCGCCATGCGAGCGTCCGATAAAGAATCTCCACAACGATCTCAGCATCGTGCCGAGACCTGGCGCATGCTCGCTCAAATCACGCGCGACACCGGCCTCCTCGATATCCGTCCACACGCCAGTCTTGGAATCTATCACGCGCTTGCCGATTACAATCTTGTCGACTAGTTCCAACTTGGAACCGATGTAGGTGTTGGCGCCGACTACGGTGCGTTTCAATCTCGCGCCTTCGCTGATGAACGATCCGTTGCCGATTATCACATCGCCTTCCAAGAGGACGTTGCGGGCGCACCATGTATCGTCCTGAATAATCACAGGCGGCTTTACTTCGGTTCCATGCTCGAGAACGACATTGCGTCCAAGATGGACGCCGGCCTCGGCGGAATAACCCGGCAGGGTGAACTCGCCTCTCTCGTGCATTACGGCGAAATTCATCTTGTGCCACGATTTCACATCGCGTATCTTCAAACCGTCCGGACGCACTCTCATCCAGCGCCCGCCCTTGCGGCGATAGACCCCCGGCGGAGTGGCCTCCAAATCGGACTCTCCGACTTCTGTCAGACGAAGATTCTTGTAGCAATGTCCTGTCAGGCACAACCCCCACACCACGACCAAATCGTCATTGATGTTCTGCGTCAAAGGGCTCGAGATTTTCTCCAGTTCCCTCAATCCTCGCGGCGCCTCCCCCTCCAGCTTGCTGCAGAAAACAGGGAATGCCGCCGCAGTCAGGTCCGAATAAAAACGCGAAAGCGCTTGCGACCAGTGGCAATCGAGAATCTCGATCATCGCGACATCATATTTGGCCGCGCTCTCAATCCAGTATTCGACGATTCTCTTGCCTGCAACCGGCAACTCGGCAAGACTCATCCCTGGAAGAATTTCAGAGAGCCAAGCCGTCTGTTGAACCGACGGAACGAAGAGAACGTTGTTCATGGGAAGTTAGTAGTTGACAGTTAGTAGTCATGTCTCCCGGTGCGACAAGATAAATCTCTCAAAACGCTCTTCCACGTTCGTAGTTTTAAACGCCTGAACTACCAACTGCCAACTACCGACTAATATGCGCCCTTGCCGCCAAGAATCGCAGGGATTGTTTTAAAAAGTATGGCAATGTCTTTCCATATGCCGGAAGCGAGGATGTATTCCTTGTCGAGGCGGACTTGTTCGCGGAATGGTATTTCGCTGCGGCCCATCACTTGCCAGAGACATGTTATACCGGGAATCACATCGAGGCGCTTGCGATCTTCGAGGGTGTACTCCTCGACTTCTTTCGGGACTGGCGGCCGCGGCCCCACGAGACTCATGTCACCTATGAAAACGTTCCACAGCTGAGGCAATTCGTCGATGCTTGCGCGGCGTATGAAGCGCCCGACTTTCGTAATCCGTGGATCGTCTTTCATCTTGAATATCACGCCGTCCTTCGATTCGTTCTTCGCCAGCAACGCCGCCTTGCGCTCTTCGGCGTCCTTGTACATGCTGCGGAATTTGTAGAACTTGAAATGCCGGCCATATCGCCCGACGCGGATTTGCGAAAAGATGACAGGCCCGGGGCTCGTCAATTTTATGGCAAGCGCAATACCGAGAAACAGCGGCGAGAGAATCACCATCCCCGCAAGACTGCCAAGTATGTCGATAATCCGCTTGACGACGTAGGTAGAACGCACGGTAAACTTCCATGCCTTGAGCCGCAGACTGCGACGGGTGTTGCCGGCGGCGCGCGAGGAGAGCTCCTTCAGAAGCCCTTCCAGATCCGCGTCTTTCGATCGCTCGAGAAAGCTCGCCATGACGCTCTCTGCGCTACAGCATTTCGACAAGCGACTTCATCTTGTCAATGAGAATCGAAGCTTCGTCGCGGTTTTCGAGCTTGGAAGAAGAGCGCAGTGCGATAGCGGTATCGGCCAGTTCCTGGTCGCCAGCGGCGAGGGAATTGCCTTTCAGGGCGTGGGCGATGCGGTCGAGCGCGAGCCAATCGCCTGCAGCGAGAGCGGCCACGGCTTCGGTCAATTTGGCATGTGTGGACGCAACGTACTCGGCGTATATCTCCTTCACGACGTCTTCGTCGCCGCCGAACTGTTCATTCAGATAATCTTTGCAACACTGTTTCATAGATTACATGCGTTAGTGGTAAAATCCAACTGGAATCTCCCGTTTGGCGGCATCGACCGCTCAGCGTGTCACCGGCACGTAGTATACGGTTTCGTTCATTCCGGCATATGCGGTACGCTCGATTCCATTGCAGATTTCGCGCACCATGAGGCGCCCTCTGCCGCGACCGCTGAATTTGCGGTTTACGAGTTCGAAAGCAATATCGGAGGAACCGGCGGCGACCTCGATGCTCGGCTCCTGCGTTCCGCAGTCCCAAATCGTCATCTCGACATTGTCGCGGACGAGCTCGACCCTCACTCCGACGGCCTCGTGCAGACGTTCGCGATCGTCGAAGCCGTGGTCGTGGATGTTCATGAGTTTTTCCTCGAGCACGAGCTGGACGCGGGCGACAAGGTCGACATCCCATCCGCGCGCTTCGCACCATTCGCCAAGCGACTGCGCGACATCGTCCACCGAAGCCGGGTTCAGCGGAACGGACGCCTGGAAAACGCCGTCCAGGAACAAGCGCGCGCCGAACATCAGTATCGTGGCATCGTCGGGGTTCTCTTTGTAGCCAAGCGCAGAGAGCGCCGACATCAGCTTGTAGGGCACGGGAATGAGCGCGCAGCGGCTGCGGCCTTCGCAAACGAGCTCTTTGCAGGTCTGGCGCAGGGTCTCCTCAGGAAGTTTCTCGATGCCTTCCTTGTCCCGGGCGAGGTCGAAAATGCCGTCCGTAAAGCACACGCAGACGGCAGTTCGTGACAACGGCGTCGTCACGACATCGCCGGCGGTATACTCGGTATCCGGGAAAAGCCCGATCGGCACTCCGCCGCGGTGTCCAGGATTGACCGGCTTGCAGTCGGGCTCTTCAGGGTCGATGACGATAATATCCGGAGCTCCGCATGAAAGCCAGACCACGTCGCCGGAGAGAGGACGATGGATGCAGATGAGCGCCGTCATGTAGGAAACATCGACAAGATTGTCGCGAAAGAATTTCTGCAACAGGTTCGCGATATCGTGAGGTTCCATCAACGGCATGCCTTCGCGATGCGCGAGTTGCTTGAGGAACGACTGCACGGCAGTCATGGCCAACGCCGCGCTCGTGCCGTGGCCTTGAATGTCGCCCAGCACGTAAAGATAGCAGCCGAAGCCGAACGGGATTGCTTCGTAGAGGTCGCCGCTTACAATGTCGTTCGGCTTCCAGAGCGTCGTATACATCCCGCGCGGCGTCAAAATATTCCTGAGCGGCAGCATCGAACGCTGCACCTGCGCCGCAAGCGAAAGCGCCTTGCGCTGGTTCGCCATCTGGCGTTCGATGAATTGTTCGATTCTGCGGGAGGCTACGATGTTCTGGACGCGCTTGAGAAGGACGTCGGTATCGGTGCTCTTCGGGAGGTAGTAGCTGATGGGATCTTCGAGGATTTTCTTCAAAAAGCCGCTACCCTCCTCCGGGTCGAGCGCGGTCAGAAAGAAGATCGGCATCGAAGGATCAATATCGCGCACGATGCTGCGGAACTTGAAGCCGTCCATCGTGCCCATCATGATGTCGGTGAGAATGGCGCGGAATCCCCCGTGCTGTTCCTGCAGCACCGCCACGGCCTCGTCGACCGTCCCGACCGCGACGGGAATATATCCCAGCGTCTTCAATTTTGCGCTGAGGGTAAGCCGTATCAACCTCTCGTCGTCTACAACGAGAATTCTAGTTCTGCCGTGTGTATCAGGCATACTTCATCCTTCCTTTCAGCGTCGCTGGATATTATACCATCTTTCCCCCGCGACGGTCAAGTGTCGTATTAGACTATTGAGGGAAGAGGGAAGAGGGCCTCGATTCCAGTGCGGTCGATTATCTAGTTTTCCTAGAAGATCTAGATGTTCTAGAG
>DFGB01000039.1:52289-53968 GCA_002371135.1 Verrucomicrobia bacterium UBA3761
ACGGCCGGCGCAGCGTCTGTCTCGCAAGTATTGCCGTGAAGACAACAAATCACCGGCGTTTTCACCTCGAAAGACGGCGAATACGATTATTTTCATAACGTATGCTCCCTTCTTCGAAATTTCATTCGCCAGCGACAATTTCATATTGCATTGAACACCGGCCGACGTCGGAGACTTTCTCAAGGTGCTTGCCTGCTGCGTCTTTGCGGAGCGCGTCGAGCGAGCCATAGTGCCTGGCGGTCTTGACGAACTCATACAGCGAGCCGGCGCCGTTCAGCGAATCGCACATGACAAAGAACGAATCATCGCGCTTCCATCCATCGACGACCTGGATGTATTCCACGACATCACCGCCCGGATTGTCGTTCCATCCCGACAACCGGTCGTGCTCGCGAATCAAAAATCCCGCGATTGGAACGCCGGAAAGGCGCCTCAGCATATCCTCCCTGACGTCGGCGGGCAGATTGGCGGATGCGACTAGAAACCTGTTGTCCATCAGCTCGTCCTTCCGGCTCCCGGCGATCCACTTGCGATAGACCGCCCTATATGTATCGGCGGAAAGACCTCTCGCTTCAAGCGTCTGGCGCAAGACATAATGTTCGGCCCGCCTCGATTCCAGCATTGCCGCCACATCCTCATCGGTTATCGTCTGGCGCATGGAGGCATTCGGCAGATAATATGCGCTCTTCCCCTTGCGTATGAGCTCGCTGCGTCGATCCTGCGGGAAATCAGGATGGAGAAGCAACATCGTCATTTCGTCGCCGCCCAAGAGAAACTTCCCCGACAATTCCACGAGCGTCCCGGGAGGGACGCCGCCATTGCCATCGACAATCTGCATGGCCACGGGCATTGGCACATAACGCGACAGGCTTTCGGCCACGGCCCTATGGCTTATCCCTCCAGCTAGATTGCAACCAAGCCAGAGCAATCCCAGGAACCCCGAAACCACAACCGCAAACGCGGCAAACAAGATTTTCTTATTCATGCTCATACTCTCCATTTGTGGCCTTGGGCAAGCGCGGCCCTCCCGCCCAATCGAAAATCGAAAAATCTCTTCCCCTTCCCTCTTCCCTCATATTGCCGGCAACAACGCTCCGGAGAAGAAGAATAGGATGAAATACACAATTATCCATCTCCAGCGTCTTGTCCGAACGGCGACGACAGAACCGGACATCGCAAGAAAGGCTATTGCCGCAAATTGAAAGTAGCTTGCGTCGAGGCCTATACCATGCAGCGACCAGCATAACACCATGACCAAAAACATCGCAGCGGCAAAACAACGCAGCGCGAGATGGTCGCCTTCGCCGCCCGGAACGCGCTTGCCATGCTTTACCCGCGCAATGAATCCGGCTATGCACGCCACCGCGACCATCGCTCCGCCCGCGAACATCAAGGCGATGCGCAATGCAGGCACGCGGGAGCTGGTCGACACAAATTCGTAAATTGGATGCCTGCAATGCACAATCAAGAATTTGAGCGCCAGCGCAAAAGCGGCCACAAGCAAGATAAACATCGACTTGCCCATCGTTTCTTCTCCCTGCGACGCAAAACAACGCCAAATATAATACCATAATCGCCGCAAAAGCGAAAGAGCAATTCGACATTTTTTTGCAATGGCATGTAATAGATTTTTATCGCAGAGTCGCAGAGATTTCTCGGATTTTCGCATTTTTCACGAG